>JASEIZ010000155.1 GCA_030017395.1 Desulfobacterales bacterium
CATTTTGGATATTGATTTCAACCGTGAACCGATAACTGTAAACCGTGAACGGTTATCTCAGTTTTTCGGCAAAGAATTGACAATGGTCCAGTAAAGCTTCATGTCTTTGATTTTCTTCACAAACTCTCCAAAATCCACGGGTTTGGTCACATAGCTGTTGGCCCCGCCTGCATAGCTTTTCGCTATCTCTTCATCCCTGGATGATGTGGTAAGCATAATAATGGGGATAGACTTGACAGCAGGATCCTTTTTCAGCGTTTCCAGCACCTCAAATCCGTTCACTTTGGGCAGGTGGATATCGAGAAGTATCAAACCCGGTCTGGGGTATTTTTCCGTGTCTTCGTATTTGCCAAGATGGTATATAAAATCGAGCGCCTCCCGTCCATCTCTAACAACATAGATGCTGTTTGTAAGATTGTTGTTTTTCAGCGCCCTCAACGTCAGCTCTATGTGATCCTCATTGTCCTCAACCAACAGAATATCTATAGATTTCCCTTTCATTTGATATTAACTCCTCGTCCCCTCAGTTTTTTAGATTCATACAGAGCGTCATCGGCTGCTTTAATAAAATCCTCCATGCCGCTTTCAGGACTATATTCCACAATACCCGCGCTGATGTCAACATTGCCCATCTTCTTTTCTCTGACCAACCTTCGGATACGTCTGGCTACATAAAATGCATGTTTTTTACCTATGCCCGGCAGGATAACGGCAAACTCATCCCCGCCATAGCGGAAGCCGGAGTCAACCTTGTCCCTGATGGAAGAGAGGATGATCATCCCTGTTTCCTTAAGAACCTTGTCTCCTTCAAGATGGCCGAAGGCATCATTATATTCCTTGAAACAGTCGAGATCGAACAGTATAAGAGAGAACCTTGCGTTTTGCCTTTTTGCCCTGACAATCTCTTCCTCTAACTTCTGATAAAAATACCGGTGGTTAAAGATGCCCGTAAGGTCATCCGTGATGACAAGCCTTTCCAGTTCGAGAGACAGCCTTGCTTTCTCCCTTTCCAATTCATGCTGCTTTACAGCTTTATATATGACGGAAGGTAAAACTGCACGGTAGTTTCCCGATTTAATCACATAATCGTAAGCGCCCTTCTTCATTGCTTTGACTGCAATGCTTTCATCTCCCTGGCCGGTTACAATGATGACCGGTATGTCGTACCCATTTTCAATGATGCGTTTAAATAGAGTCAGCCCGTCAATTCCTGGTAGTGAATAATCCAGCAGAATCGCCGCAGGCCGATCATTTTCGGCAATGCCTTTTAGATATTGCAGAGCGTCTTCTCCTGATTTGAGCAGGCAAACCTCAAAGTGAGGCTCAAGCTCCAGCCTGGCAAGGTCTGCATGATCCGGATTGTCTTCAATAATCATAATTTTTATGGATACACCTCGTTAGGAAGTGTAAAATAAAAAGTTGTTCCTTTGCCTTTTTTCGATTCTATCCATACCGAACCGCCATGAACTTCAACAATCTTTTCTACAAGAGTAAGGCCGATGCCAGTTCCTTTTGCGCTTATCTCCTTCAACCTCTGGAATATCTGAAATATCCTTTGATGATACTTTGGATCAATACCGATGCCGTTATCCTTTACATAAAATTCGTGGAACCTGTCTGTTTCTTTGCATCCGACCTCAATCACCGGATTTTTACTATCTCCCATGTATTTGATGCTGTTCTGGATCAGATTCTCGAAGACCTGAAATATTCTCATTTTTTTGCAATTAATGATGG
Organism: Desulfobacterales bacterium; assembly: GCA_030017395.1. GTDB lineage: Bacteria > Desulfobacterota > Desulfobacteria > Desulfobacterales > ETH-SRB1 > Desulfaltia. The sequence continues at coordinate 1,738 of JASEIZ010000155.1, forward strand.
GGAGTTTGCCTCGCACATCCATCTTTATACCCCTTTTTTTCAACTGGGGGCCGAGAATATCCAGAACATCTCTGATTATTTCTGCTGAAGGGACGTTTTCAAAATTACCGTCCGTCCTGCCGATCCTCGAAAACTCAAGAAGATCGTCGATGAGAATCTCCATCTGCCTGACATTGGCATGAATGCGCGCCAGATATCTTTTTCCAACATCATCCAGTTTGTTTTGAAAGTCGGACAGGAGAATTGAAGAAAAACCCTGAACAGATATGATGGGCGCTCTCAGGTCATGGGATATGCTATAGACAAAGCTCTCCAGCGCTTTGTTCTTTTCCCTGATCTCCTCTGTCAACTTTGCTCTTTTGGTGTCATCTTCTATGATTAGGATGATATCTTCTTCTTCCTCCTCTTTTGCACGCCGGATAACACTTACCGTTATGTTCAGGATTTTTCCCCTGTGATCTGAGGATGTGTGTTTTACTCCATAGAGCCGTCGAGTCTCGCCGGTTTTTATCACCTCATCAAAGGCATTAAAAAGCCCCCCTTCTTTCAGTAGATCGTCGGTAAATACCTCTTTGATGTTTTTCCCCACCACATCGTCATCTTTGATTCCTATGGTGTTTCGATACGTCTGGTTGACCAGTTTTATATTCAGGCTTTTGTCCAGAACCAGCAGGGAAGAAGGTATGCTGCCCACGATTTTTTCGTTGTACTCCTTGAGGTATTTCAGATCTACCTTTGCCTGCTCACGCTCGGTATTATCCCTGACCGTGGCGAAAAGGCCGGTGACCACGCCCTCCTGATCCATTAGAGGCGAGGTGCTGACACGACAAATCCTGATAGCGCCGTTTTTTTTCCTGATTTCCACGTTGTAAATCTGCGGGACCTTTTCACCGATGGATTTTTCAAACCTTTTTCCCTGGTGCTTTTCGGTCATGATGGTCAGGAAGTGCTTTCCCAGGAGTTCGTTGGGAGTGTATCCATAATCTTTAATTCTGGGGTTGATATAAGTAAAACAGCCGTCTGCATCAACCGTATAGATGAGATCGTTTGCGCTTTCCAGGAGATTGTGGAGATAGTCTCTTGATTTTTTTATTTCCTCTGCAAACATGGTTTCTTTCTTCAGCATCTCAATCCTCCGCCGGAAAGGAGCATACTGTTTGCGAGGATCAACCGACGTTTGCTAAAACTTGCCGCCATATCGGTTTTAACCTGAAGATGCTTTCTGTAGATAAACAGCGATCCAGCGGCTGTCAGCAACAGAGCGATAATGCAAATTATTGCCGTTCTTTTCATTTGCAAGACACTAATCAGCTATTGAAGTTCCCTGCCGCAAGCAGCAGGAAATATTTAGAAGCTTGTGGAAAATAAAAAAGGCGCAACATTAAATTAATGGAGCGCCCTTTTTTTGTTTGAAATAATGGTTTAAACTACTGTTACATTTACTGCAGCAGGACCTTTTTGCCCCTGTTCTATGTCAAAAGTAACACGATCGCCATCATGAAGAGTTTTGAAACCGTCCCCATTGATTCCTGAATGATGAACAAACACATCCGGGCCATCTTCTTGTTCGATAAACCCGTAGCCTTTTTTATCGCTAAACCATTTTACAATTCCATTAGTCATAGTGACACCCTCCTTTCAAAAAATTTTCATGGTTCCAACCTTCAGGCCGCCGCTTTTGACAAATGGATATTTCCTTTGACAAATGGATATTTCCTTCGGAACGAAACCTGCGTGTCAATAAATGGGAATATTTATTGACGCATATGATAATAATATATTTTTATCTAAAGTCAAGTTGTTAATGAAAAATATTAATGCAAAAAATAGAATTTTAAACTTGATGAATTCGTAAAAAGTCGTCACTCCGGTGAAAACCGGAGTCCAGATGATTCGCAACTACTTGAAAAGACTGGATTCCGGCTTTCGCCGGAATGACGAAAAATGGTGTTTTTCGACTTTTTACGAATTCATCAAACTTTGAGAACCAACCCGGGTTTTTGAAGTAAAACTATCGGTTTTTTCTATAAAAAAGCCATCATGTCATCGGAAAATCCAGTTTGACAAATCGGAATATTCACTTTATCATTCAATCCGGTTTATCTGACATTTTGACAGAAGGCTAATGAATTTGAGTTTTTTACGAGACTATCTCGCTTTAGGATGGAAGAAATTGGATTCCTCATTTTTTATCATAAATCAAAAAAATAAATTTTTCTTCCCTTTTGTCCATTTCACCTGAATACTCTGCAATTCCTAACGCCCAGGTCCTGGGTCGTCTTAGGATATTACGTCTTATCCTTTATTCCTTATAAACAAACCATACAAAACTATATGGCCGTCCTGTTCCTGGACCATGCCTTTTCGGGAAGATGGGCACAGGAAGCCTTTCGGATAGAGATGTCGATATACTATTGTTAACCAAAAGGTCTAATAAAAGGAGGTAGCGTTTATGAATGTTACTCGAAGAAAGTTTATCCAGATTACCGGCGTTTCGGCAGCCGGTCTTGCGGTAAGCGGTTTGGGATTCGATCTTACGCCGGTCAAAGCCCATGCCCAGATGCTCAAGACAAAGTATGCCAAAGAGACCACCACAATCTGCTGCTATTGCGCGGTGGGATGCGGTGCTATTGTGCATACCAGCAAGAAAGGTGACGGTCGTGTCATCAACATCGAAGGTGATCCGGATCATGTAATCAACAGGGGTTCGCTTTGTTCAAAAGGCGCTTCCCTGTCACAACTGACAGAGAATGAAAACCGCCTTGTTGAACCTGTGTACAGAGCGCCGTATGCTAAAGAGTGGAAAAAGGTTTCATGGGACTGGGCACTTGCCGAGATCGCCAAAAGAGTTAAAAAGACAAGGGATGCGTCATTTGAGCACAAAAATGCCAGAGGACAGGTGGTTAATCGGACTAACGTGATTGCCAGTGTCGGCAGCGCGGCTATAGACAATGAGGAGTGCTGGATTTATCAGGCTTTGATGCGTTCTCTCGGGCTTGTATATGTTGAACATCAGGCCCGACAATGCCACAGTTCGACTGTTGCAGCTCTGGCAGAGTCGTTCGGACGCGGCGCAATGACTAACCACTGGATTGATATTAAGAACAGTGACTGCATACTGATTATGGGAGGCAATCCTGCAGAGAACCATCCCATATCATTCAAGTATGTTACAGAAGCACAAAGAAATGGAGCAAAAGTTATAAGCGTTGACCCCAGGTTTACAAGAACATCCTCCAAGGCCGATATATACGCTCATATTCGTTCAGGTACAGATATCGCATTTTTAGGCGGTATGATAAAATACATATTAGACAACAAGCTCTATAGTAAAGAGTATGTAGCCAATTACACAAACGCCCCTTTTATAGTTGGAAAGGAATTTAAGTTTAGCGATGGTCTGTTTTCCGGCTATGAAGCAAAAAACAGGAAATATGACAAAAGCACGTGGGTTTTTGATATGGACGCAAACGGTGTCCCAAAGATGGACCGTTCTTTAAAAGACAGCCGTTGCGTACTGAATCTTTTAAAGCAACATTACAGTAGGTATAGTACGAAGCTGGTTTCCAAAATTACCGGAAGCCCGGAAGCTGGTCTTAAAG
>JASEIZ010000156.1 GCA_030017395.1 Desulfobacterales bacterium
TAGTGATAAATGCAACTAAAATACGTCATCGTATTTATGCCAGCGTGTACTAAGCCCTGCAAAAAAAGCATGAACACAATCGGCTGTTAAGAAAAAAAATGGTAAGAGGGAAAAAAATAAGAAACTGACGAAAAACGTAAAGCAGAACTCGAAGCCATGACACCTGAACAAAGAGCATTGGAAGAACTTGGCGATTCAAAAATTACGGAGAATCGGGTGATCGAAACATGAATTTATACAAAAACCGTTTGATTTCTGAGAATTTCGAGCCTCTGAATATGGACCGTGTTTATCTTTTCGCAGAAAAATTTGGCCAAAAGGAAAAAGCCCAAAGATACTTTGATGAGATATTCGGTGTTTCTGATAAGCCGGGAGATTTTGGATTATGATAAAGAATCAATAGACGATACAGGAAGAAAGAAAAAAGATCATTGAAATGATTGACGATTCATGGGAGATAGCCCAACGGCAGGGCGAGCTTCCTTTAAAAACCGGATGCAACTGCATTTCTTGTGTAAACAAGAGGAAACGCATTTTAAAAAAACAGAAAATGAAATGGAAGTTTAATCTATAATCCGTTGAATGGCAAAATATGGGTGTAAGGATTAAATTCACATGCCACGTTCATTATTTCTAATATTCAACCACGATATCACACCCGTTCAGGAAAGCGATGCCCGCAGCTCGCTCGGTGTTAAGCAAATAATAAACATGCCCCCTGACCTCAAGGATTTGTGGCGGCAAATCCCTCCTGACTTGCCGGAAATCAGCAACTACCTTTCGCCTGTAAAAGACTGGCTTGCCGGTGAGGCAAAGAAAAACGATTATGTGCTCATTCAGGGTGATTTTGGCGCTTGTTTTATTATGGTTAATTTTGCATTTAAAAAAGGCCTTATTCCGATTTATTCAACTACAGATCGGGAGGTTGCTGAAAAACAGCAGTTGGATGGAACTGTTAGGCTGGTACACAATTTTAAACATCAATCTTATAGAAAATACGGGGTTTGAGCATGGAAGGTGTTCTGAAAAACAAGGAAACAGAAAAATGGGTCAAAATCTGGAAACGTGCCGGCATAGCCCTCGATGAAATAAAGCGTCGGGAACTGTGCGCGTATGATTATGATAAGAACCGTAAAATTGTGGATGAAATGCTTCAATGGGCGCATGATCATCGAAAGATCAGGCTGACCAGCGGCCTTGTTGAACAGCAGCGTCTTTTTATGAAAATAAAAAACAGGCGGATACAATTATGAACTCCTTATTTAAAGCTGGATTGGAAATTCAAAACTATTTGAATTCAAAAGAATGGCCGTTTTGTTTTATCGGGGGACTGGCAGTAATTCGATGGGGTGAAGTGCGAATGACCCAGGATATTGATCTGTGCATTTTATCTGGATTCGGCAATGAAAAAAAGTACATTGAAAGCCTCCTCGGAAGCTTTAAGTCACGAATAGCGGATGCAAAAGAATTTGCAGTAACGAACAGGGTGCTGCTTTTAACAGCTTCAAATGATGTTCCGATCGATCTCACCTTATCGGGTCTGCCTTTTGAAAAACAGATGATAGATCGAGCTACTTCTTTTCCTTATGCACCTGACTGTTCACTTCTAACCTGTTCGGCGGAAGATCTTATTGTGCTTAAAGCATTCGCTGATCGTGCGCAGGACTGGATTGATGTTCGAGGAATTATTGTTCGGCAGAAAGGACAACTCGATATTGAATATATCTTTAAACATCTAACACCATTAAGTGAACTTAAAGAGTCTGCGGAAATCCTGGACAATATGCATAATATTTTAAAAATATAAAATAAAAAATGAACATTTCTTTATACCTGATCTTATACCATCGGTTGCTGAAAAACATAAGGACGACGGCACAATTAATCTTTTGCACCAATTCAAGCACCGGATTTTCAGAAAATATAAGGGCATATTTTAATTGAGCAAGCCTGATTTTCTAAGCTCCAATTTTTCACTATGAGGTAAACATGAAAATAATCCTGATTTCTCTGGTAAGCGACCAGACCATCCCTAATATTCTTGTTATACATCACTTTAACCCTGGTGAATTGCTATTCATATCGACAAAGGAGATGGAAGAGAAAAACAAAATATCAGCCATCTTAATGACATTAGACAGGTTGGGCTTAAAGTACCAAAACGATTCAGTCATCGTTCAAGAAGATTCAATCCTTGATTGCCACAAGAAAATCGGCAAGTGGATTGAAGGGAAAGAGGATGCCGAGTTTATCGTTAATTTGACTGGCGGGACAAAGATTATGTCCATAGCAGCCTACGAGTTTTTCAAAGATTACAGCAGCAAAATGATCTATGTTCCAATTTCAAAGAATGAATTTATAGTTCCATTCCCCAAAAAGAAGCCTGGCGAGCCAGTAAAGCTTGATCTAAAGCTGAGCGTTATTGAATATTTAACAGCCTATGGGCTAATGGCAGTTAATGAGTCTCGTTTAAATAATTACCGTGAAGAAGCAATAAAACGAAAGGAATTGTCTGGCTGGATTGTTAAAAATTACGACAATCTTAAAAATTTGCTCAAATGGTTATGCGGAATATTGAGAAATCATCGTAAAGAGAAACAATTTATTCTTAAAGACGATTTTGGGGACCCTTCCAGCGAGGAGAAACAGCTTCTGTCAAGACTCAAATTTGCTTATAATAACGGTTCTGTTTTAAAAAAGATAAACAAATCCGAAATTAATTATTTGACCGGAGGCTGGCTTGAAGAATTCTGTTTCGTCAAAGTTTCAGAATTTGTTGACAAGAGCATAGATGATGCTGTTATTGGACTTCAAATCAAAAACCGCCTGGGAAGGGTCAACGAATTTGATATTATGTTTACCAAAGATAACGCTCTTTATTTTATTGAGTGCAAGTCTCTTGACCAGGACGAAGATAAAAAAACAGATGCACTTTACAAGATTGGTGCTTTACAAAAGGAATTTGGGCTTAGAGTCGAAAGCTTTTTTGTGACAACATCTCCAAATATCTTGAAAGATGGAAAAATAAAACAATCGATTCAGGCACGAGCAGAACAATTCAAGACTACCATAATTCCTCCATCGAAGGTTAGCCAATTCGAAGAAATACTTGAACGAAATCTAAAAATTTAGATGAAAACGAGCAGACGACACTCTGGACGATAAAACGCTCCAGCAGGCTGGATTAACAGCAAAATATGCTCTTTGACAATTTAATCGCAGCAACCTTGCAATCCTTGAATAAACCATAGCCGCCTCCTAATTATATGAAAAAACGGAGGTGGCTCATGGTTGTATATGTAAAAACTCAGGGGGCAAGGGTTGTTAAGGAAGGCAGGCACCTGCTTGTTAAAAAAGGGGATGCAACATATCATACCCTTTTTACTTACAAGCTAAGACAGCTTCTTTTGTTCGGAAATATCGAAATCACCCACAGCGCAATGAATCAACTCATGCGCTATAATATAGATACGGTGTTTCTTACCCAATATGGCCGGTATCTTGGAAGGCTTGCGCCGCTGGAGTCGAAAAACGTATTTTTGCACAAACGCCAGTATCATTTGCTTGACGATTCTGTTTTCGGCATTCGCCTTGCCCGGTCTATAGTTGCAGGAAAACTTTCCAACATGACAACGCTTCTGATGCGAATCAAACGAAGCCGGAATAAACCGGTAGCAGGCACTATCGCAAAGCAGATACAAAGCCTCATGCCGAAACTGTCTCAGGCTGACAATATTGACAGCGTGCGGGGATATGAGGGGAGAGGGAGCGCTCTTTTTTTTGAAGGATTTCGGTATGGATTTGTTGGAGATATAGGCTTTACAAGAAGAGTCAGGCGACCGCCTACCGATCCTGTCAATTCAGTTCTTTCTCTTCTTTATACTTTCCTGATGAATAGGGTTTATACTGGTGTGCGGATTGCAAGTCTTGATCCATATCCTGGATTTCTTCATTCTATCGATTACGGCAGGTATTCCCTGGTGCTTGATCTAATGGAGGAATTCAGGTCTATTATAGTAGATACGCTGACTCTGTCTCTATTTAATCTGAAAATACTTCAAAAAGAAGATTTTGTGGTTCAAATACCTGCATCGACAGGATCGGATCAACACTCAACCGACAATCCTCCTGATGTAACGGTCGATCCTATCGGTCTGATAACAGCAGACGGCTCTGAGTCCGGCGATTTTGATCTTCCGGAGCAGCGAATGGAAATATCACAGGAAGCGGTCGCGCAGCCGACCGGGAAATATCCTGTAAAGCTGCAACCGGATGCTTTCAAGCGGGTGATCGATGCATTTGAGAAAAAACTGACAACAACCTTTTTCTACCCGCCGGCGGAACGTAACCTGACCTATGGAGACGCTATCATCTTCCAGGCCGGGTATTTTCGAAAAGTTCTTGAAGGAGAAGCTGATGTATATCAGCCGATTTTGCTCAAATGATTACACTGATCACATACGATATTACCGATCCCAGGCGTCTAAACAGAACGCATAAGTTTCTGAAAGAGTTCGGGCTTAATACACAAAAGTCTGTATTTGAATGCGACATAGATGAAATAGCGTTAAAGCGTATTCGGCAGTATTGCAGGGACAACCTGGATTTAACAAGTGACGCTGTCAGGATATATAAAATATGCTCGCCTTGCATGAAAAAGGTAATCATATCCGGCCTTGGTATCAAGGTAACACAGCTTGATTATGCGGTGATTTGATATGAATATGATAGTTGCTTATGATATTGCGGAACCACGTCGGCTTAATAAAGTAGCCAAAATTATAAAGGATTATGGATTGCGGGTTCAAAAATCGATATTTGAGGTGGACGTGGATAGCAGACATTTTGCTGAAATGAAATACAGAATAGAGGATATGATTGAAAAAACCGAGGATGGTGTAAAATATTTTCCTTTATGTGAAAAGTGTGCTGGAACAGTTGAAATTATTGGCCAGGGGATTTTTATAGACCCTGATGAAGAGTTTTATGTGCTGTGATTTGCGAACCTCATCGGCGCTAAAGTCTAAACTTATAATTTATTGATATTGCAATATATTTAGAATTGAGTAGGTTGTGGGTATGTGTAAAGACAAAAAATTATGTTATTTTAAGAGATTGGCTTTCAGTATATGTGTAAAAAAAGGGGGAAAACGAATTATATGCGATTTTATCTTAAAGGTTTGCGGAAAATGGTCTCAAACCAGTTAATTTTTTTGAACATTTTAAGGCCGCCAAAGAAATTGACCTGACTTACGAAGGGATTGCGACTTGAGAGGGTATGATCTATATATCCTCTC
>JASEIZ010000157.1:0-4038 GCA_030017395.1 Desulfobacterales bacterium
GGTTTGGAGATTGATAAATGTATTAAAGAACGCATACGTTATTGCGTTCTTTAAGTCAAGCATTTTTATTGACAAAAAACATTTTTTCACTTATTTGAATTTTATGGCTAAAATTACCTACAACACACGAATTGAAGAAGAACTTATTAAAAAATTTAAAATCCTTGCTATTGAGCAGGGGAAGCGCCAAAATCAACTCCTTGAGGAAGCCATCCTCGATCTTATAAAAAAATACAAGAAACAGAGCGAGAAAAAATAATTCTGCCTGCTGTCCCCGGGCCGACATCAGATAAGTCGCCATATTGTTGTTGTAAATCTGATCCATTTCCAACCTTTATCATCCACAATATAGCCAGGCTTTGAGATGATGTGTTCAAACAAATCGGTAATGCCCCATTCTTCGGCGACAGACTTTGCATATTCTTCGCCACGTGACGACCATAAAACAAAGCGGTAACCATCGGGGCGCTTCCTCCTGATCCACTCGATTACGGTTTTTGACAAGGTCCCGTCTACATCAACAAAAATCCATTTTGGAGGCGGATATTTCATCAGGGATACCTCTATAAAATTATTTCAGCGCCAGGACGCCCGGGATCGCTTGTTTTTATTAGTTGTGCGCGGACAGATTCCATTGCCCTGTATTTCCTGTAAAGATCAGGCTTAAAAATCGCCCACAGCAGCAGATAATATCGTTCCAGATCGAGATCCCCAATGTCAGTTTTATCTTTGCAGTGTTTGCATTTTGAGCAGTCAAACCCCTGGAAATTTTCCTGCACCGCCCGATCGAGACACCTGGAATAATATTGACAGAATACATTTCGCATTATTGATTTTAAGTTGAAAGAAAGAGGAAGGAAGGAACAAGCTCACCGGCTTGTCCCTCCCCTCCAAACAGGCAGTGCGGTGTTCACTGCCACTTTGGCAAGAAGCCGCTGTTAAACAGGAAGGAGTATAAACCATTAAAACAGCTCATCTTGCCGCTATTCATTCCCTGGTATAAGAATCCAGCACATTTAATACAAAAAAGACATCGCTGTCAGTCCAATCCTGATCTGATAAGACGTTGGGAATAAAACAAGAATTCAATTTGCCCGCCATTTCCAGATCAGTAAAATCAAACCTTTTCATTAATAATAAAGTTTTAAAAACCACATTGCAGACGGCCGCACATGGGCTGTAAACAATTAATCCTGCTTTAGTGAACTTGTGATTAAAATAATATTTACAGAGCTCTCTTACCAAACCAAGCCGCAGTTTAACTTCTGGAACCATATTTTTCACATTCCCCTTTCCTTTTATGGTCATGAAATTTTTTTCATATTATCTTCTGTTCAGTCATTCCGGGTGCTCGTAGCCTTTACTTATTACTCTGCGGGTTTTCTTTTCAGATCTTCCGGCCTGGTGGAATAAATGTATCCCGCCGCCAGGCCATTCAGGATCGGCACAGCACATGGCCAGACATTCGCAGTCGAACAGGTGATTGTCTGCGCGTTGCTGTACCCATTCCTCATATCCTTTCTGGTTTGTTTGTTTTTCTTCAGCCAGTATTTGAGCCGCATAATCTCTGCCTGTATCTTTATGCAGATAAGCACCCTGGGGCAATTTTTCTATTGCACGCTGAAGATGATAATGATAGGCGTCCTTTGCCTTCATGGTATCAATTGATAATATTCGCAGCCCCCCGGGGATAGGCTGGCCACTTGGGGTTCTTTCCAGCGCTTTTCCAATATTAAGCTTGCCGGCCAGCGGGCGGCTTGATCCTTTAGTGCCCCAGACTCTGCAGCCTCTTCCTGTGGCATTTTTTCGAAGCCACCAGTATGTTTCCTCGGTCATAGTGATACCGCCCTCTTTCCCGCCGCCTCCGGTATCAACGGCAGCTCGAAATATACGCATACTTCTATCAGAGTTTAGTTTCGGATATGCGGTCGAAAACAACAGTTCTTCAACATCTTCCCATAGTCCTAAAAAGCCATAATGCACCAGCCATGACGTGTAATCAATTGCCCAGGCGCGAACTACAAACCAAAATCCTCTCTTCTGAACATCAACCCCACAGGTAAGGATAACAGCTTCTTCAGGAACAGTTTGCGAAGGCAAATCACACCTTGCCTGAAGCACTTTTTCTTCGGATGTTGATAAAATAATCTGTTTCCATGGGACGGCTTCGTGCTTGTTTTTAAAATCTTTAAATTTTTCCAGATCGGTAAGGCCCCGCAGAAAAGCAGCGGCTATTTTTGAAAGAGGAACAAAATACGAAAGCCACGATGGTATATGAAACCCGATTTTACGGGGCTGGAATTCTTTGAGATACGTCACGCACTCTTCACCTGACTTGCGGTCCTGCCACCGGCCATTTCGAACTGCGCGATCGCGCATTGAATCATCCCATTTGCCGTCGCAGTGTTCGCATTCATACCATGCCAGGTTTTCCGCTTCTATAAGTTCGGGATCTGTGGAATGAGATTTCTCTCCATCTCTTTTTTCTTCCTGCGGCCATTTGATCTGTTTAAAATTCATACGCTGCATTTCGCCGCACAATGGACAGCACACCCAATAATCAAACACAACCCGGGCTTCTTTGGTCAGCGCCTTCCAGATCGGCGCGTCTTCAGTAGTTGGCGTGCTGATTTTCCATATCTTCTTATTCCAGTTGTACGTTATAGTCCTTGCCTCGCCCAGAGAAATAGGATCTGTCTCTCTTTTTCCTGCCGTGACAGGGTACTTATCGGTCTCGTCAAACACCAGGTAGCGGATGGGTTTATTTGCCAGCCTCGCAGCCGATCTCGCCCAGGCCATGTATATTGGCATGTGCTGGAGAGAAATACGCAATATGGCGCTGTCATCCATATAACCAGTCTTATAAGAGCGCAATCGCGGGCTGGATCCTATCATTGGCTGGATACGGTCATGACTGTTTTCCCTTGCCGTCTGCTCGTCAGGATATACATAGAGAACAGGCCCGGGATCACGGTCAATTGCATAGCCGATACAGTTATTGACCGCTTCAGATCCGCCCACCTGCGGGGCCTTGCAAATAATAATCGTTTGAACAGATTTAAAAAACGATGCATCCATAATATCAGCAAGATATGGAGTAACTTCATTTCTCCATTTCCCAGGCAGGGTGGACATAGTGACGTATCGATGCTGTTCGCACCATTGGTGCACAGGGATTCTTTTTCGTTTGCGGAATATCTTCCTTTCCGCCTTTGAAAAACGAAATGATAATCGTATAGGTTTCGGAGCGTTCCGAATACCGGATGGTAACCATGTTGCGTTGCCCTTTATGATTATTGGAGCTGTGTTCATACTTCTTCGACAACTTCCTCTATAATTACCTGGAATTCCCGCGTCGTAGCATATTGATTTAAAATTCCGTTTTTCGCCTGGTTCAGCGCCGCGATTAATTCACCTGCTTTTTTTGGGTTCCCTTCAACTGTTTCTATCCAATCGGCTGCCTTGGATTGGTTTAGATGCGCCCATCCTGCATCCAAAACAGCAACCCTGGAAGCCAGTTCCATTTCAAACTGATCTCTCGGAATGTATTTCCCCTCTTCAACTTCGCGCTTGTGCCGGTTTCGTTTGATCTCTTCGTCAAGCTTCTCGATTTCCTTCTGTAGTTTTGTGCTCTGTAGGCTCTCCTGATTTTCAATTAATTTCTTTCCCGTGGATCTTCGCTTCAACCATGTTTTTGCGTATTTTATTACGTTCTTAAGGACATATGTACCGTCAGGTTCCGGCCTTATCTTTCCCTCTGCCTGGTGTTTATACAGCCCTGATCTGGATATTTTCCAGCCATCATCCTGCAGATAATTCAGGACCGTAAAGATATTGGAGAACGTGAGATTAGGCTCATCCATAAATCAAATTACCTCCGTCAATTATTTCATCCGGATGCGCAAGGATATATTTTGTTACTTCAGGAGTTTGTAACACCAACTCTGATATCCTGCCACCTACATATTTCCCGCTTCGCAAAACGACAAATCTCTTTGGAGTATTGATAATCTGAACAGACGAATTTCTCAGAAGCAG
>JASEIZ010000157.1:4048-5289 GCA_030017395.1 Desulfobacterales bacterium
AAGCAGTTTTTGCAGCTCTATAACGGTTTCAGGAAGATCGGTATTTTCCGGTCTTTGATTCTTGATTTTCGGTTTTTGCTTTTTAGTTTCCATATTCCGACCTTTTCCGTTTTTAATAACCATGGCCGGTGGCATACCTGCTTTTAACCACTTTTCAAAATCCATCCCCAACTGATAAGCTTCGCCCGGATCCTTCCCAACTGATACCGGCCAGCGGATACAGTTTAAAAAACTCTCTTTCCACCAATTTATTGCTTTAGCGCCTGCAGAATCGAAATCAAGGCTTACCAGAATCTGAAGGCATTTTTTCAATATATTGTATGCTTCGGAATCCGGTTTCGCCGTTGCGGATCCAACCGCCATGGCGCCGGCTTGTTCATATTGACTCACTAAGAATGCATCCAGCTCCGATTCCACGATTACAAATACCTGCCGGTTTGCTTCTAAAAGCATTGTTTTCATGGAAGAGCCGGGGATAACGTAATATCTTGGATCTGTTGGATTACTGCCTTCAGGCCGCCGGATCCGGATCCGATAAATTATATTGTTCGAAATACACGGAATAACCAGTCCAACTGGAATCCATACCGCCCTTGGACGGCCCTGTGAATTCATAATTTTAGGAAGCCCCCATGCCTTTCGCGCACGGTAGATGTCTTTTCCATTTTCGCCCGGGTTCCAGCCAAGCCGGTATCGGATAGCTGTCTTTTCTTTAATACCGCGCTTTGCCAGCCAGTTTATTATCTCCACGTTTTTTATCAGGTTTTTATGAGCCCAGGCGGTAAGTTTTTCCGCCCTTTCCTGCCAGATATCCGAAGGCGGTTCATAATCAGACGGTTCAAATTCTTTTCTACTATGAGATACTGGCACATACAGTGCCCTATGGTCAGGAACAGTAACATCGAGCCTGTCACATGCCTCGCGGAATGAAAGCCCCTCAAAATCGCGTAAAAACTGAATATTATCCCCTGACTTTTCACATCCTCGACACCAGTAGGAGCCCTGACCATCATTCTTTTCAGGCCAGACATGAAAGCGATCTTCGCCACCACAACCAGGACACGGGCCCTGGTATTCACCGCCATGGGTGCTTGCCACTTTTTTAAGTTCAACTTTTACTTGCGCTAATTCCAAAACATTCATCATACAATCCAAAAAAGGATACTTGGGGAGGGTTTAGGGATACTTTTTTTAAAACCCTCCTGTTGTAACTCTTTTATTTTATTATATATTATTTATTA
>JASEIZ010000158.1:0-2744 GCA_030017395.1 Desulfobacterales bacterium
GCGTTGATGGATGCGATTTGATTATAAAAAATCTGTTTCTCAAATCTGCCTTGCCTAATAATTTCAAGATATTCTTAATATATTCGACAAAATACGGCATTAATATAATAATATCTTTCTGCTTCCTATTATCAATTTCAGTTGTAAATATCTTTTTATATCTAAACGACGGTCCTACAACAAAATTTAACGATGTGTTCTTTGGAATAAAATATTGTCCGTTGACAATTATCTTATCAGGAACAATTCCAAACCTTGATTCATTTTCATCAGGCAGGATATTCAATAAGGACTTAGAGTAAATAAAAGGTTGCGAGCCATATATTTTTATTTTATCTCCTCCCTCCCGCAACCCCTTATATAAGTTTTTATCTATCGTCTGATTTTCAAACCAGCTTATGACTTTTATTTTTTCATAAGATAGCTCGGCTATTTTCTTGCCTTGAAGATACCGTGAAAAATTAAAAAAACTCACGCAGCCCAGACTGCTCACAAGCTCACTCTTCAGCAGTCTGGGCAGATCCTCCGAATCTTCTTTTATATCTTTTGCAAGCATCAGTACATTAACTGGATATGCTAAAATAAAATAAAAAATTTTTAGCATATCCATACTTGATAGAAGTTGATACTCAGTTAAAACAGGCTCCTTATCCCTTTTTAAAATTTTGAAAACCTTAAAGAGCCTTAAAGGGTTTTTAGTGCTATAAAATACAGGCAAGTACGCATAATGTTTCCCCAGATTGTTTAAAATTTCCTTTAGTCCGATAAAATAAGAGTCTTCAAACTTATTGTTTCTCTGAATCACGTCTATAAGAAAAAATGTATCTATAAGCACAAATTCCTTCGAAGATGGATTTATAGAATATCTCAAGCCAGACAGACGGAATGCTACAAAAAATAAGATGTAAATTATAAAATACACAAAACTCTTCATATAATATAAAATCAATTTAAAGATAATAGTAAATATGTTCTGCGTACCAGCATTCACTCCTCTTAAAAACCTGTTGAGAAAATTATTTGCAGATGGATTTTTACTTAAAATAAGGTTAGATAATAAATAAATATTGTTATAAGCATTTTGGTTCACTGCTGATAAAAAATCAAATGCCTCCTTCAGCTTTCCCTCAAGTTCCAAATATGCCTTACTGGTTATAATATCATACAGGTTCTTCAGATCATCAATTCGTATGCATTTTATATCTTTAAACAACAAAAGATTGTCCTCGGTCATGCGGACAACAAAAGGTACGCCATTAATAGTTGCAGCATTATAATCGCTCACAGCATCTCCGATATAGACAGCATCTTCAGGCTTTAAGGCATTCTCCGACAGTATGGTCTTTACGATATTTATTTTATTCCGCGGCGCTCCATAAATTTTTTTGAAATACCGTTTTATGTTTTTTTTCTCTATTATTCTCTCCAATTCATCCTGCGGGGTAGCGGAGGCGATATAAAAATCGTACGTTTTAAAATAGTTTTCTAAAAATTCTCTTGCGCCGGCAACAAACGGCGCAGCAGCAACCGCATCAGCCACTAACTGCGAAAAACGGATGCATAGATGTTGAAACTCGTCTTCGCTCAAATTCCTTTTTAGTATTTCCCTATAAATATATCTGAATTTCTCAAATCTTGATACTCCCGAATTTTCAAGATGATAGCCTATTATTTGATTTACAATGTCACTTCCCTCATGCTCAAAAAGTATGGCAAAGGCTTTTGTCTTTATATCAATAGATTCTACAATTACCCCGTCAAAATCAAAAATAATCGCCTTAATCATTAATAGATCCCATAACCGTACATGGTGCGCTGTCTATTCCCTCCACCCTTAGAGGTGCAACCCACGCCTCTCTTAATTTTCTTAAATCATGTGATAAATCCATATCCTCAATAATCAATACAGGATCGTTTATACCATCAGGGTCAAGAAATGCACGGTGAGCCTGCCTTCCAAGCTCTCTATTTTTAAAAGATGATATTGATACCCAATCTATCCCGACAGCCCTGACAGAAGGATATTCCTCTCTAAGAAAAAATCCGACTTCAGGATGCATCCCCGGATTATCGATGCCGTATTTCTCAGTTTCCCTAAACTTGCCCCATCCGGACTTAAAAATAATAATGTCATTATCTGGCTTTATTCCGTCTGTCCATCCTGAGCACCCGAGCAAATCCCCCGGTTTTAGGTCAATATATACAACCATAGGATTCTTGAAAAACCAGAAATCAGCAGGATAATCATTCACCGTCAAACCGTTTTCAAAAAAATGATTCGGCGCATCAATATGCGTTCCCCAGTGGTTTTCCATTGTTACACTATAAACATTAGCAGAGCTGCCGCTGGCAATGGATTTAACCTGATTACACTTAATATCGGCAATACCGCCATAAACAGGGATTTTTGAAGTTATGGGATATGACAAATACACATGCTTCATAAAACTACTTGAGAGATATCTCGGCCCCATCCAGAAGGTTCTTCACAGCCTCTATTTCCATATTAATCCTGCCCTCTTTGGCATAAGAACCAATATGCGGAGTCAAAATAACATTATCCAGTTCTTTCAGCAAACCTGTATAAGGCTCTTCTTCAAAAACATCCAATGCAGCACCTGATAGATGCCCTTCTTTTAATGCATTATATAATTCCGTTTCGTCTATAACTTCACCGCGTGAAACATTAATTATCCATGCTCCTTTTTTAATCTTTTTAAATTCTTCCTTTCCTATTATTTGTT
>JASEIZ010000158.1:2754-5269 GCA_030017395.1 Desulfobacterales bacterium
AAACATGGATTGATATAATATCACTCGTTCTTAAAATTTCATCCAAACTTGCATTCTTAAAATTTAACCCTGTATCATTTGTTTTTATATCACAATAAATAATCTCGCATCCAAACGGTATGAGCAGTTCAGCTACTTTCCGCCCGATTTTACCGAAGCCTATAATACCGACCTTTTTTTCACTTAAAAGATTACCTGTGTATTTCTTCCATATGCCCGACCTTATATCCCTGTCCATCTTTGAAATGTGCCGCAGCACATCAAGCATCAAGCCAATAGTTAATTCCGCCACTGACAGGGTAGGACCATAAGGCGTGTTATAAACCTTAATGCCAATCTTATCAGCGGCTTTTATATCTACATTATCAAGACCCGTGCCGCATCTTGATATTACTTTAAGTCTTTTTGCTGATTCTAATACTCTATGGGTAAGCGGCTCCGTCCCGGCGATAAGATAGTCAGCGTCATGTAAAAAATACCCAATTTCATCTTCGGACAACTTTCTGCCATAAGGGTTCAGAGAAATTTCCAATCCAGCTTTTTTAAGCATATCAAGAGGCCTGTTGTCATCCTTTGCAAAAGATGACGTGGAAATAAACACTTTCAGCACAATTATTTTCCTTTTTGGATTTTGTCAAAGATTTCCTGCATACAAAGAAGCAGACCTTGCCCCATATCGGTGTAGTAGTGTTTTACATATTTCTTGCCGACCTTGGGAATGAAGGTATAAGGCGTTATGGCGTAATGACCCATTGAATCAGTCGATGCCTGCGAAATAAACTCAAATTCTATGTTATCCTTGAGCATCTCCCTTATCATTATGAACAGATCCCTCACCTTCATAGGGTAGTGTCCAGTAAATATCACATGTTCGTTCTTAAACTCATCGCTCAGTATCTCTACGCTCGCTTTTGCCGCATCCAACACATTTATATACTCTCGTATCTCGCTGCCGTTGCCAGCATATGTGATCTTCTTTTCCTTCATTGCCTGAGTTATAAACCGGCAAACGCTGTTTCTCTCATCTGCCCTTGTGCCGTATAACGTTCCATAGCGAAGAATCGTATAGTCAAGCCCGTGCTGTTTCTGGTAAACATCAATATAATTCTCACATGCAGCCTTGCTGCACCGGTAAAAAGAACCTGAATCGCTGAAGACATACACCGTGCTTGCGTAAACAAATCGTTTTACCTTATGCCTTACGGCGGCCTCCAGCAATATCGTATTACCTAAAATATTGCATTTTACCGTCTCTATAGGATTTCTTGACGCCTCATCTATATCAGCAATGCCGGCAAAATTGTATAGAACATCGACATTCTTCATGACAGCGTCGACAGCCTGTTCGTCAAGTACATCTCCGACTATCATCTCCTGCATAGGCTTTAAATAAGCCGATTTTCTTATGTCGTAAATCTTCACATTGTGACCGGCTTCTGTTAGCGCGTCAGCCACATGACTGCCAAGGAACCCAGATCCTCCAAAAACTACCACGTTCATTTATACTCCTCTATTACTTAAAAAATTTCTCATAGTATATCTCTTTAAGTTTCTTAAACATTTTATTTCCTTCCTCGTCAAACCTCTCGGCAATCCTTATCTTTTCAAACATATCTTCAGGCAACTTAGCATAAAGAGGAAAAGTTCGCTGAAGACCTTTCAGTTCAATATAGCTGATAGAGTCCATCTTCAGTTCGACCCCGTCGAGGAGTTGATGTACCTTTTTGTCCTTCTCGATGTATCCTTTTTCAATACAGTATTGATAGAGTCTCGTGCCCTTATACGGCGTAAAGAAATACACGTTCATCGTAGCCGGATTTATCTGCCTATTCACGTTGATGGTATCAAAAACCAATTCCCTATTCTCATCAGGAAAACCGATAATATTATTAACCGTGTACGCTATCCCGTATTTTTCGACAATTTTAAATGCATCAATCATTTTTTTGTTCGTGTAATGCCTGTTTAGAACTTTTGCTCTAAATTCTTCATTGCCATGCTCTATCCCAAATTGCATATTCTGGCAGTTCATGTCTTTTAAAATCTTTATTTTTTCCTCTGTCACCGTCTCAGGCCTTGACTGACACCAGAAAGGCAATCCTATTTCCTTATATTTTTCAGCAAACTCTCTCAACTCGGAGACGGGCTTTGCAAGAAATGATTCAGCGTTGAAGTTGATATAATCGGGATTGTATTTTTTTACAAGATGTTTTATTTCGTTCATAACGCGATCAATCCTCTTGCGCCGGTAGTAAGTACCGCATCCCTCCTCCTGAAACAGCCTTCGAAGATGAGGCGCCTCGCAATACGTGCAGTCGTACGGGCATCCCCTGTCAATCTCTACATGAATCATTATATATATTTTGCCCTGCATCGGTCTGTAAAGGCGTTTTCTCTCGAAAATGTCGTAATCGATATAAGGCAATGTATTAATGTCGATGAGCCTTCTCATGGGATTCTTAATGACCCCGTCTTTACGCTTGATCCATAGATTCTGTACGGAGGAATAGTCCTC
>JASEIZ010000159.1 GCA_030017395.1 Desulfobacterales bacterium
GCAGGCTTATCAAGTCCGGCATGACGATTTCAAGACTTTTTACGAGACCATCATGCTTGAAGTTTGGGATTTTATAAGTTTATGAAATCAATGGGTAAAAAAAGCGCGAAGCACTTAACCTTGAACAGGGAACCATGAACCCTGAACAAGGTTATGGCGGTCAATAACAAAGTGATTATTACGAGGTCTGAAAGCCTTTCTATGCGATCTGAAAAGATAATTATTCGTGGCGCAAGACAGCATAACTTGAAAAACATTGATGTTGAATTGCCCCGCAACGGGTTTATAGTTGTAACCGGTCTGTCGGGATCGGGAAAGTCAACGCTTGCTTTTGATACACTTTATGCTGAAGGACAGCGAAGATATGTTGAATCGCTTTCCACATATGCACGCCAGTTCTTAGAGCGTCTGGAAAAGCCAGATGTCGATACGATCGAAGGTCTGTCCCCGGCTATTGCTATTGAGCAGAAAACAGCCAGCCATAATCCACGATCAACCGTTGGAACGGTTACGGAAATATATGATTATCTCCGCCTCCTTTTTGCCAGGGCAGGCACAGCCCATTGTTATAAATGCGGACAGCCTATTACCTCTCAGACACTGGACCAGATCGTGGACAAAGTTATTTCTCTGGACCAGGGGGCCAGGATTATTATTTTATCTCCCATAATATCCGGCAGGAAAGGAACGCATGAAGATCTTTTAAAACAACTTAAAAAGGAAGGTTTCGCAAGGGTGCGCATTGACGGTGAGACTATAGACATCGAAGATGCGGGAGGGCTGGATAAAAACAAAAAACATGACATAGATGTGGTTGTGGACAGGCTGGTTGTAAAGAATAATATGAGAAACAGGCTGGCTGATTCTTTAGAGCTGGCCATGTCACAATCAGATGGTCTTGTGACGATTGATGTATCAGACCCAAAGCCCGGTCTTGTAGGCAAACCGATTTTATTCAGCGAAAAGGCAGCATGCGTCAACTGTCAAATAAGCTATCCCGAGTTTACACCTGCCAGTTTTTCTTTTAATTCTCCTCAGGGTGCCTGCCCAAAATGCAATGGTCTTGGCTCAACTACTGAATTCGATCCAGACCTTATAATTCCAAACCATGAACTTTCTTTAAGAGAAGGGGCTGTTTTACTGTGGGCCAACAAGAACAGCGTGCATTTTGCCGAATTCTTAGATGCTTTAACCATGCACTATGGGGTTGACATCTATACGGCCTACAAGGATCTTCCTCAGAGTTTTAAAGATATTCTTCTTTATGGATCAGGGGATGAACATATCAGATTCTATTTTGAACGAAATAATCGCCGCATTATTTACCATAAAACCTTTGAAGGAATTATACCAAAATTAGAGCATCGTTATATGGAGACGGATTCATTCCAGTCCAGAGAAGAGATCAGGCGTTATATGAATTTCCGTCTCTGCCAGGAATGCATGGGATCAAAGCTGAATAAAGCAAGCAGCTCTGTTAAAGTGGGCGGGCATACAATTTCTGAAGTCACGGCTCTTTCAGTGTTAAAGGCGAATGCTTTTTTTAAAGAACTAAAACTGATCGGCAAAAAAGAGATAATTGCTTCAAGGATTCTAAAGGAGATAATTGAACGACTTGGTTTTCTTGAAAATGTCGGGCTTTCCTATCTTACCCTTGACAGATCCGCTTTTACGCTTTCCGGTGGAGAGAGTCAGAGGATACGACTGGCAACACAGATCGGGTCAAAATTGACCGGTGTTCTTTATGTTCTTGATGAACCGAGTATAGGTCTGCATCAGAGAGACAACCAACGTCTTCTGAAAACCCTTTTGCAGATGCGTGATCTGGGCAATACCGTGCTTGTTGTAGAACATGATGAAAACACCATACTTTCCGCCGATTATGTTGTCGATATGGGGCCGGGCGCAGGGGTTAAGGGAGGTGAAGTAGTCTTTGCCGGCTCGCCAAAAGCGCTTTTAAAGGATAAAAATTCCTTGACCGGCCAATACCTTTCAAGACGAAAGCGCATTGAAATTCCGCGTGTGCGGCGATCGGGACAGAAAAGGCAGCTTATCATAAGAGGTGCGTCAGAGAATAATCTCAAAAATATCGATGTAGAATTTCCTCTTGGATGTTTTATATGTGTAACAGGTGTATCAGGTTCAGGCAAATCTACGCTGGTACTGGAGACCCTTTACAATGCTCTGTCTCAGCGGCTGTATTATGCCAGAATATCCGCGGGCAAACATGTTAGTATAGATGGCATGGAATATATTGACAAGGTGATTAATATTGACCAGTCTCCCATAGGGAAAACTCCTCGTTCTAATCCCGGAACATATACAGGTGTTTTTACTTATATACGGGAGCTTTTTGCCAGAACCGCCGAGGCTCGCATGAGAGGTTACAAGCCGGGCCGTTTTAGCTTTAATGTCAAGGGGGGCAGATGCGAGGCCTGTAAAGGAGACGGGATCATAAAGATAGAGATGCATTTTCTGCCCGACGTTTATGTGGCATGTGATGTTTGCCGTGGAAAAAGATATAACAGGGAAACTCTTGAAATCAGGTATAAGGGAAAAAATATTGCAGACATACTCGATATGACCGTGAACCAGTCCTTAAAATTCTTTGAAAATATCGGCAATATCAGGTCAAAGTTAAAGACTCTGGTTGATGTAGGCATCGGATATATTCGTATAGGCCAGCCGGCCACAACTCTTTCAGGAGGTGAAGCGCAGCGAATCAAGCTGTCGCGGGAGCTTAGCAAAAGAGGCACCGGAAAAACCGTTTATATCCTCGATGAACCAACTACAGGACTTCATCTTGATGATATAAAAAAACTTCTTAATGTGTTGAATAAACTTGTGGAATCCGGAAATACCGTGATTGTGATAGAGCATAACATGGATGTAATAAAGACTGCCGATCATATTGTCGATTTGGGTCCCGAAGGTGGGGATGAAGGCGGACACATTGTAGGATGCGGTACTCCTGAACAGATCGCGGATATTAACGGGTCATATACCGGGCAATTTTTGAAAAAACTTCTGTAAGCATAAATTTACAAACTCATTATGAAATTAACCTAAGACAGCGGACAATTAAATTTAATAACAGCTGAAACTCGCTCATAAGTGATCGTAAAAAAAGAACTTAGAGCAATCCTTTTATAAAAAGCTTGCTAAAGCCCTCATTATTCGAGTTATAGAAAATTTTATTCGGTTGTCGTTCTTTCTTAACGCTCACTAACAAGCTCAAACAGTCAGCTGTTTTAAATTTAACTGCCCGCCACATCAGGTTATTGAGGTGTTTAAAATAAAACAGGGCTGTCGCCTTTAAAAAGCAACAACCCTGTTTTTGTTGATTGTTCGTCTATGTTTTTAGTGACCTGCTCCAAACAGCGCAGCGATTGCTTTTGCTTGTGGATGCGCATAGATAAGAATCAGCGAGACAACCAGAGCATAAATACACAGAGACTCGATCATGGCAAGACCGATCAGCATGGTAACAGTTACCTTGCCTGACGATTCAGGATTTCTGGCAATGCCTTCGACAGCCCCTTTAAGACCAAGACCCTGTCCGATACCGCAACCAAAAGCCGCAATTCCTACGCCAAAACCAGCAGCAGTAACACATGCTACAAAAAACTGTAATGCACTTCCTTCCATAAGATTTTACCTCCTTTTTTATATATAGTTGCTTCTTCCATTTTCCCATAAAAGTAAAAAGCAAACAAATTATTCTAATTAGCTTCTTATTGCTTAATGCGCATGTTCTATTGCGCCGGTGAAATACATGATTGAAAGCAAAAAGAATACAAATGCTTGAACCAGAGCGACAAAAATGCCGAGCGCCATTATAGGCAGTGGAGCAAAGAAAAGGCCTGCCAGCGCAAAAAGAATGCCTAAAACCAGCTCGTGACCCATCATGTTTCCGAAAAGACGGAAAGAAAGGGATAAAATACGGGCTAAATGGCCTATGATTTCAATAGGCAATATAATTGGAATCATCCACCATACAGGTCCCAGAAAGTGTTTGATATATTTTATGCCATGAAACTTGACACCTAAGATATGAGTTAAAATAACCACTGTGAGCGCACAGGAAGCGGTTGTATTCAGATTCGCAGTCGGCGGGAAAAAACCTGGTATCAGACCTAACAGATTTCCTGTAAGAACATAAAGAAATACAGTTGCAGCTATGGGAAAGAGGAATCTGCCTTTTTCTCCGGTGATGGTCAGCATAAATTCTTCCATGCCTGATATGATAATTTCAAACAGATTTTGCATTTTTGAAGGAACCATTTTTATGCCTTTGGCTGCGAGAGCGCCAAAGACTATAAGCAGAATCATGACGACCCAAGAGTATATAACATGAACATTGGCGCCTGCAAAATGTCCCAAGCCTATTAACTCAAACAGCTTGACAAAAAATAAGTAGGGATGTTCCACTTTAAATTGCCTCCTTGAAAATAAGTTTTTTAAATTCAAACATGGTTGCAAGGGTTATGCTGACAACCACAACTGAAAGACCGATAAAAAGACCGATTGGATCAACATAGTGGTTTGATATAAGAGCAAATATTATTAAACCGCTCAGAACGAATCGTATATAATATTTGGACAGAACTACTCTGAGAGAAGCAAGATGCGGCGGGGTAAGCGCTTTTTTAAGTGTGCGATATAATAAATGGAAGTTTATTGTAACAATCAGGCCGCCGAATATAATACCCATGGCAAAACGTGGCGATGCAACAATAATCCCGACTATGCTTGCAACGAAAAACAGGATCCAGTTTGTCCTGATGACAAATTTTAGAATTCGTTGTTGAATTTTCACAATTAATATTTCACAGTTAATATTTTCTGGTCTTTTTTATTGCGAGACCGATATTTCTATATCCTGCAGCGATTCCCAACCCAAGAAAAATAAACGTAAACCACGGTGTTGTATCAAAACGCCTGTCAAGATACACCCCGATACCAAGCCCGATAAAAATTGAGAGAGCAACCGAAAGGCCAAGGCTGCCGTAATATGCTAATTCCCTTATCGAGCGTTTGGTTTCTCTTTTCATGGGGAAACAAAGCGTAAACTTTGGCGACCTAAAGCCAATTTGAAATCCCGAAATTTCTAACACAATATTACGATCAAGTCAATGTAAAAATAACGATTAAATTAGTCTGCAAAGACTAAACTAT
>JASEIZ010000015.1 GCA_030017395.1 Desulfobacterales bacterium
GCTCTAAAATTCTGAGCATTAAACGATCCCTGAGCTCTTTTAACCGATATACAATTTCGTTAAGATTAACATCACCTGTTGCCAAATCGTAGCCAAGTGTTATATAAATTTGATGTTCCATCACGATCTCTTTCCTTTCGGTTTTTGTTGGGTAACTTTAACCATAGAAAGAGATCGTGATTTAATCAAATAAAACAAAGTAAATGCTAAAATCCGAGCTTTATGCTTGAAAATTCCAAACCCCGGCGGTGCTAAACCCACCGCAGAAAAGTTCCCTGTGCTCCGACGGGCTTTCTGAGGGGCCCATTCTCGCACAGAAAACTTTTCTGCTGGCCCGTTGCTTCGAACAAAGTTTGAGATTAGATTTTTTAAGTTTACCCATATAAAGCTAAATGCCGTAACTTTTGAACGTTACTAAATTTTTGGGTTGTGCAGGAGCAGTACGGGTATCGACAGCTTCCGAGATTTGGTTGATCTCGTCATGAGCAAGGAACCGTATCGATCGGCCCAGCGGGTCTTTTGGATAACTGACAATGGCTCCTCGCATAGAGGGCAATCCTCTATCGATCGTCTCCAAAGCTGGTATCCCAATGCGGTTCAAGTACATACGCCAATCCATGCCAGTTGGCTTAACCAGGTTGAAATTTACTTTTCCGTATTACAGAGAAAAGTTCTTACACCAAACGACTTTGAAAATCTCGTGGATCTCAAAAATAGAATCCTCAGTTTTCAGGAATCATATGAAACTATCGCAAAACCTTTCGAGTGGAAATTCACCCGAGAGGACATGAAAAAAGTGCTGGCCAAATTAGATGACAAACAAAAAATGGCAGCATAAAAATACGTCACCGAATTTTTGACCCAGAGCACTTAGTTATAAAGGAGTATCGGTCGTTATATCAAAACAGATGTGCACCCTTTATGCTAAGAGCCTGAAAATGCTCAAAGCCTTGCCGTTTTATATCAGCGATAAATGCAAAAATCACAAAAATTGCGTCAATGAACTCGCATGCCCGGCATTTTATATTCAGGATAAAAGGGTTAAAATCGACCCTGATATGTGTGTCGGCTGCTCAATCTGCGCTCAGATCTGCCCGGAAAACGCAATTTTACCGTTAAAAAATAAATAGAAAAAGCCGTCATTTTCTGTGAGTTCTTATACAACAAAACACAAGGGATTATATTAGATGATTGAAAAATTGCGACTTCATATTTCTCAAATAGTTGTTGTTTTATTAGTTGTGTTAATTTGTGTTTCCAACAGCCTGTGGGAAGATAAGGCACCATTTGTACCCATGATTTTGTTTCTTTTGGGTGCTGTTATGATTGGCATCGCTTCTTTGGGCAGATTATGGTGCTCTGTCTATATCGCAGGCTATAAGACAGACTATTTAGTCACGCAAGGTCCATATTCCATGTGCAGGAATCCGTTATACTTTTTTAGCTTTATCGGTGCGCTGGGTGTTGGCTTTGCTTCTGAGAGTTTTCTAATTCCACTTATTATTTTAATTGCTTTTGCGATATATTATCCGCCTGTAATTAAGAGTGAGGAAGCAGAACTGGCAAAATTGCATAAAAATGAATTTGAAGTGTATTTTAAAAAAGTACCAAAATTTTTTCCAAAAATATCCTGTCTAACGGAACCAGAAGAATATATCATAAAACCGGTGATTTTTAAAAAGCACATGTTTAGCGCTCTCTGGTTTATATGGCTCATGGGCATCCTTGAAATCATTGAAGGACTTCATGAGCTAAATGTTCTTCCTACAATATTTAATATATATTGATTTGTCTATCCTGCGCCTGAACATAGACGGACTAAAAACCGCGCCCCCTTTAGTCAGGTACGCTGTTAAGTCCCAGGGACTCAATTATAAACAAATAAATCAAAGGATAAGGACATCAGCAAACCCCTCTGGAAATTTCTGTTTTAGTTGCCAAACGATTTCTGCGAGCGAAACCTCAAGATACCCCTAAAAAAGTGAAGGAGTATCATCAATTTGCTTAAAACACCGCAAATATTATTATTGACAAACTTATTGATAATTATATATTTGCTAAAATTTCTGATTACTAATACCAATTATTGTTTTTTACTTGGGGAAAGCCCATATGAAATTCTGGCGGGTTCCACTTGATGCGGACGAAATACATGTTTCTAAGGGCATAGTATATATTCTTGAAGACCGATGCAAGGGGTGTGGTTACTGTATTGAATTTTGTCCACAGCAGGTTCTGGAATTTTCTTCACTGTTCAATAAAATGGGATATCATCTTCCATCTGTAAAAAAGCCGGACGACTGTTTGAATTGCCATTACTGCGAAATAATTTGCCCTGAATTTGCAATATATTCTGTTGAGGTTACCGGTGAGGAATCAGAGATCAGGGGTCAGGGGTCAGAAAAACATAATGAAACCGGCAGTTAACACAGGCGAATATTTTATTACCGGCGATGTTGCCTGTGCTGAAGGGGCTTTGGCAGCAGGATGCCGTTTTTTTGGGGGATATCCCATAACTCCTGCTACCGAAATTGCCGAACATCTTTCTCTTAGGCTTCCGAAAGTCGGAGGCACCTTTATACAGATGGAAGATGAAATTGCGGCCATTGCGGCCGTGCTTGGAGCTTCATGGGGCGGCGTAAAAAGCATGACAGCCACGTCCGGTCCCGGTTTCAGCCTTATGATGGAAAATATCGGGCTTGGAATCTGCACTGAAACCCCCTGCGTGGTTGTAAATGTGCAGAGGGCTGGGCCATCCACGGGTCTTCCAACTCAGGGAGCCCAGGGCGACATGATGCAGGCAAGATGGGGTTCCCACGGGCACTACGAAATTATCGTGCTTGCGCCTTTTTCTCCACAAGAGCTTTTTTATCAGACAATTACGGCTTTTAACCTTAGCGAGATATATCGTTTACCTGTCCTCATAATGACCGATGAAATGGTCGGACATATGAGTGAAAAGGTAATCATTCCTGATGCAAAAAAGATTATGACCGTATCCCGCTGCAAACCAAAAGGAAGAAAAAACCGTTTTAAACTCTATGAGCCCGGGCCAAACATGGTCGCTCCCATGCCCGCCGCAGGAGAGGGTTATAACATGCATGTGACAGGCCTTACACATGATACAAGAGGCTATCCGATCATGACGGTTGAAACTCAGAAGCAGATGATGGATAGACTGATCGGAAAAATTCGCGGTAATTTAAATGATATTATACAAACCGAAAGTTATTGTCTGGATGATGCGGAAATAGCCGTTGTTTCTTACGGCATTTCTGCAAGAACCAGTTTTGCCGCTGTTGATGAGGCCAGAAAGAAGGGGATCAAGGCTGGACTTTTGCGTTTGATTACAATATGGCCTTTCCCCGAAGATAAGATCAGGGAACTGGCCAACAGGGTAAAGGGTTTCGTGACAGTTGAAATTAATCTGGGCCAGATCCATCTGGAGGTTCAGCGATCCATTGGCGGAAAGGTGCCTGCCTTTTTAGTAGGAGATGCCGGAGGAGCAGTTATTCCTCCTGACAGGGTTCTTGAAGTGTTGGAGGAGGCGTTTTGAGACCTGGTCACCCATTGGATGATTTATTGCGAACAGATCGGATTCCGTCTATCTGGTGTCCTGGATGCGGGATCGGAACAGCCTTTTCTTCCTGTTTGACAGCAATAAAGGAAAGCAAAATTGATCCCAAAAAAATTGTGATGGTATCAGGAATAGGTTGTTCAGGACGTGCCGCTGGTTACGTCAAACTTGATTCCTTTCATACCACACATGGAAGGGCGATCCCTTTTGCAACGGGTTTAAAACTGGCCAGACCCGATCTTACGGTAATTGTATTCAGCGGCGACGGAGACCTCTTTGCCATAGGCGGGAATCATTTTATCCATGCGGCGCGACGTAATGTGGATATAACCGTTATCTGTGTTAATAATTTTAATTATGGCATGACAGGAGGCCAGGCTGCAGCAACCACCCCAACTATGGCAAAAACCCCGACAACACCTTTCGGCAACCCTGAAACCCCCTTTAATTTACCCTTAATGGCATATGCATCAGGAGCGGTATATGTGGCCAGATGGACCATACTCCACTCGCGTGACATAACGGAATCAATTAATGAGTCGCTCGCAAAAACAGGATTTTCCTTTGTGGAGGTTCTTTCCCCCTGCCCGGTTAATTACGGACGACGCAACAAAGAAAAACCACTCGACACATTAAAGATATATAAGGATAAAACCATAATAAAAAATGGGGCGCATCCAACACAAGCTGATCTTGACTATGAAAAGGGGATTATACTGGGTAAGTTTATTGATATTAATCGTCCGACATTCGGAGAGAGATACGAAAAGATCTGCAGGCAGGATAAGCCGCAATAGTTACAAGTAACTCGAAAACTAACTGTCACGGCCCAAACAGCCTGAATAGTTACTATCAAACCATGACTGATAAGCATAAAAAAAGCAAAAAAGAGATTATTATTACAGGATTCGGCGGCCAGGGTATTATCATGGCTGGTCGTATACTCGGAAGATCTGCGGCTTTGGGAGACCGGAAAGAAAGCGTGTTTACACAGTCTTACGGGCCTGAATCGCGCGGAGGCGCCTGCAACGCTCAGGTTGTAATCTCGGAAGAACCCATCCGCTATCCTTATGTAAGGCATCCGGATATACTTATATGCATGTCTCAGACTGGATACGAAAAATTTATCATGCAGATGACAAATGAAACGATTTTGCTTATAGACCAGGATCTTGTGCATCTGACCTTGAATAAATGCGATTCTTTTTCCATACCTGCCACACGCATGGCCGAAGAACTGGGGCGAAAGATGATGGCAAATATCATTATGCTCGGTTTTTGCACTACCATAACAAAAGTTGTCTCCATAGATGCGGCTCTTGATAGTGTCGCGGATTCTGTGCCAAAAGGTACGGAAGAAACAAATATCAGGGCATTTAAAAAAGGCTTTGATTATGGTCTGGCAATCCTTAAGGGGCGCGACAGGAAGGCTGTGGGCAAGACAGGAGCAGTTTAATGAAACGCGCAAAAGACAGGCTTCGCAGGGTTATCGTTATAGGCGCCACACCAGCCGGAATAGCCGCGACCAACAAGCTTGGCGAGCTTGGCATTCCGGTTGCCCTTGTTGATTCAGATTGTGATCTTGATTTAAAACTTTCCCGCGATGAATATAAACTGAAAACAGGCATTCCTCTCAATCATGCCCACCGGCCCGGATTGATAAGAATTTTGAGAAATCCGGGCATTCGAACTGTTTTACCTGTTGAAATAACCTACATAAAGCACAGTCCCCAGGGCTTTCGCTTACGCATGAATCGATTACAGACTTTTGTGGATCAGGATCGATGCGTATTATGCGGCCGCTGTATAGATATTTGTCCGGTTTCAGCTCCTGGAGGGGAAAAAGCAATAAGTTTTAACAGCAGGCACAGCCTTCCGGGCAGCGCGGTTATCGACAAAAGGCAACAACCCCTTTGCAGGGAAAACTGCCCGCTTGGAGTTAATGTCCAGGGATATGTCGCTCTTGCAAAGGCAGGCAGATTTTCAGATGCTTTGAATCTCATCAGGGAAGATAACATCCTGCCGGGCATCTGCGGACGAATTTGCACACACCCTTGCGAGAAGGCCTGTAGAAGAGGCGATATAGACGATCCGATTGCAATAAAGGATATAAAGAGATTTTTGGCAGACTATGAGCTGTTGCATAAAGAAAAGATAAAACACGGGCTTGAGACTTTCATAAAACAAAAAAGGCCTGAGTCGATCGCCATTATCGGTTCCGGACCCGCCGGTCTATCTGCTGCCGCCGATCTTGCAAAGCATGGCTACCAGGTAACAATTTTTGAAAAGGAAAAGATGGCGGGCGGGCTGCTTAGGTACGGAATCGGTCCTCATCGTCTTCCCAGAGATATTCTCGACATTGAAATAGCATATATTGAGAAGCTTGGGGTAAAATTCATAACATCCGCTTTAATCGATTTAGACAGTGATATTGACAGTCTTAAAAAGGACTTTGACGCTGTTATCATAGCCACAGGAACATGGTCTGACCGTATGCTCGGCATTCCAGGGGAAACTCTTGAAGGTGTTGAAGGGTGTATATCCTTTCTTAAAAAAGTCTATTCCAACGAAATAAATGAGCTGAAAAAAAATGTAGCTGTGATCGGAGATGGAAATGCCGCATTTGATCTGGCCAGAACACTTATACGTATTGGAGCCAAAGTCACAATATTATCATGGTTTCCCAGGAACTTAATTCCAGCAGATACAGAAGAGATAAAAGCAGCGGAAGAAGAGGGGGTTGTTATAAAAGACAGCCTTCAGGTGACCGCCTTTATAGAAAAAAACAACAAGCTAAACAAATTGCGTTGCGTCCCTACCAAACCAGGAGAACCTGATAAACAAGGAATCCCCTGGCCTGTCATGATCCCGGAAAGCAAGCCTTTTGAACTTGAATTTGAGAGGGCTTTTGTAGCAACCGGTCAGGTCGGGGCATTTAAAGGCAGCAAAAGTAAAGGGGGCTGCAATATCACTGGTCATGGCTATATCAACGTTGATGAATCCTTTAGCACAAATATTTCCAGTGTATATGCGGCCGGAGATGCGGTTTCAGGTCCGTCGTCCGTGGTTCAGGCCATGGCAACCGGCAGAAAGGCTGCCTTAGCGGTTCACAGGAACATTTCAGGCAAACAACATGAAATCAACAGTGTATCGAGACCCTCAAACAAAGATTTTCCGGAAATACCGAAAGATATTCCCGTGCTGTCACGGCCAGAGATGCTGCATAGACAAGCGGATGCCTGCAGGGATAATTTTTTGGAAGTTGTATTGGGATATAGTGAATCGCAGGTTGTTTTTGAAGCCGGGCGATGCCTGCAGTGTGGCGTATGTTCCCAGTGCCTTCAGTGTGTTGACGCCTGCGGCTCAATCAACGCTGTGAAGCATGGATGTCTTCCGGAAGACATTATTGAAAACTCCGGCGTCATAATTATAGCTGATCCATCTATGGCCACCGGCATTAAGGGGGAGGATGTAATAAGAGCATATGGTCCAAAGAATGCAACGCCGGATATATATGCTATGATCCTGAGGGGTTATGCAGCGGCTGCACAGGCCATGATTCTGCTCGGTGGAAGCTCGCAACAGTTAAAAGGACATGGTTTTTCCTTTTACCCTCCTGACCCGGGTCTTTCTTCCGATATGCGTATCGGAATATTTGTTTGCAAATGCAATGATTCTCTTGGATGGCTTGAAGGGATGAGTGAATATATTAATGAATTAAGATCCCGGAAGGATGTTGTACATGCTGAAGCCATGAGCTCTGCATGTATGCCTGAAGGCTCATCAGAACTTATAAGAACGATTCGCAAAAAAGGTATTACGCGTATAGTTCTTGCGTCCTGTATATGCTGCCCATTGAATTTTGTATGCAGTGCGTGTACCGACCAGAGAAGCAGACTAAAATACGCTCTGTTTACAGGGACTGGGATAAGCCGGTCCATGGTCGAGGCTTGTAATTTGAGGGGAGAAGTTCTGAGACTTGTGGCAAACAATCCTTCACTGGCTTTAAGCAGGTTCAGAGGGCTGATAGATCGCTCTATTGAACGGTCGAGAAGATTAAAGCCTTTGCCGGTACTTGTAAGAAACTATAATTTTACAACCGCAGTGATCGGCGAGTCTGAACCGGCTGTGAGCAGCGCTTTTGCCCTTGCTGAATCAGGATTAGAAGTTTTTTTGTTTGGGACTTCTAAAAAACCTCTTAGTGAAAAACTGAGCCATCCGAATATTCACAGTTTTGAAGGGTCTTCGGCAAAGTGGTTCAGCGGCACACTCGGAGATTTTCAGGTTTTTATAGATATGGGCGATTTCCAGCAAACCGTACGTGTGGGCTCTGTTATACTGGGTGAAAGATCAAGGAAAAAAATTCAGCATATACACCAGAAAGGATTGCCGAGTCGTATTGTTGCATCGTCTTTGCAAAAAAGCGGAGTTTCCGGCATACCATTCTTTTATCCTGGAGCGACCTCTATTTCAGGACTTTTTCTTGCCGATCCTCCTGGCATTAATATTTCTAAAAGACAAAAAGGGGCCGCCGCCGCAGTTCAGGCGGCAGCTATTATGCCGCGCGGACCGAGGCAGAGTAAAGGGTTTACCGTAGTAGTTGATGAAAGGTTGTGCCGTGGTTGCGGACGCTGCAATAGGGTTTGTCCTTATAACGCCGTTAGCTTATACAGAAACAATGTTGATGGATGGTATGCATCGGTGGATGAAGTGCTGTGCAAGGGGTGCGGAAACTGTATCTCGGTATGTCCGACAAATGCCGCCGACAGTCCATACAGAAACCAGGCTTATCTTGAATGGACACTGAAAGAGTTGTTAGAAAGCCCTGTATTAATGACGAACTCGTAACACTTAACAGTAACTACTCAAGGGTTTAGTGGTTAACTCTGAACCTTGAACCCTGAACCTTGAACAATTACTTAAATTATGAATAATTACAATATCATCTTAATGCTGTGTAACTGGGGGCCTCATACCGCATTTCAGATTCTTCAGGACAAAGGAGCTGAAATACCTCCGGAGGTTAAAATGATCCGCATTCCCTGCACAGGAAGAATCAGCAAATCTCTTCTATTTAAGGCGTTTGAGATGGGAGCGGATGGAGTTGCTCTTATAGGATGTGAGCCCGGCGCCTGCCGTTATGGAAGCGGCACCGCCGCCGCAAGGGAAAACACACAAGATATGCGGGAGATTCTCGGTCTTCTGGGATTAGGGAAAGAACGCCTGCGCCTTGCCACATTCCTGCCGGACGATTCAGAACTGTTGCTGCAATTTCTTAAGAATTTTTGCAGGGATATTCAATCTCTTGGCAAAAGCCCTTTGGCGCTGGGAAAAGCAACAAAACCAGAAGCTGCGAGCAAAGAACTTTTATCTGATATAATTTCTTCTCATGATGTCTATGCATGTCAGGACTGCGGCAAATGTTCATCAACATGTCCGCTGGCGCTTAGCGGAAAGGATTTTTCACCTCGGGCTCTGGCCAGTTCAATCATAGCCGGCGATCTGGATTCTTCTTATGTCAACGAGGATGTATGGGCATGCCTGACCTGCGGCCTTTGTTATGACAGGTGTCCATCCGGCATTAACTTCCCGGAGTTTATCAGGGATGCTCGCCGATTTTTCAAAAAAGCCGGTGTTGATGGCCGTGAGGCTCACGGAGGTTTTTTCCAGTCTTTAATGCGGGCAATGAGCTCTCCGAAGATTAAAACAGAGCGCTGGACATGGCTTCCGGACAACATCAAGCTTGATCATGAGAGTAAAGTTCTGTTTTTTGGCGGTTGCGCTCCGTTTTTTGATGTATTTTTCAGACACCATCTGAGCGTTCAGACTTCTGATATTATAGTTGACAGCCTTCGTTTGTTGAATTTTTTTGATATTAAGCCGGCCCTGCTCAAAGATGAGCGATGTTGCGGCCACGATCTTCTATGGTCTGGAGACCAGGAGAACTTTTTAAGGCTTGCCAAATTCAATGTTGATTTAATACATTCTCTTGGCATTAAAGAGGTTGTTACCTCCTGCCCGGAGTGTTACCGAACATTGAAACACGACTATACGAACTATGGCCTAGAATTAAAATTCAAGGTAACACACATTTATGATTTTCTTGAGAAAGAAATTGACAAGGGCGCGGTGAGTTTCAAAAAAATTGATAAAAAGTTGACTTTTCAGGACCCGTGCCGTTTGAGCAGGCTTGAGCAAAAAGCAGATCTCCCGAGAATGTTGATAAAGCGTCTTAAAGGCGACCGTTTCCAGGAAATGCCAGACAGCAAAGCAGCCGCTATCTGCTGTGGCAACAGCGCATGGACAGGATGCGATTCATTCAGCAAAGCGCTTCAGGTAAAACGCCTGAGACAGGCTCATGGTACGGGAAGCGATCTTCTTGTCACGGCCTGCCCTAAATGCCAAATCCATCTCAAATGCGCAATGGAGGATCCTTTTCTTGGAGATGAATTAAGCATGGAAATGATGGACTTAACGAGCCTCATAGCAAAGACTATTTGCTGGGAATAAAAGAGGATTAGTGGATTAAGGTATAGCAATGGAAGAAAATGTTGCAGAAAATATTTCAATGAGTCCGGGCCAAGTCGTGCGTATAGGTGTTTATGTCTGCCACTGTGGTCTGAATATTTCCAGAACCATAAACTGTGAGTATGTGGCTGAAACAGCATCAGCTCTTGATGGGGTTGTTGTTTCAAAAGACATAGCTTATGCCTGTTCCGAACCAGGGCAGCAGGAAATTAAAGAGGACATCCTTGAACACGGATTAGACCGTATTGTTGTAGCTTCCTGTTCACCAAGGCTTCACGAACCCACCTTCCGCCAGATGATACAGTCTGTCGGTCTTAACCCTTTTCTTCTTGAAATGGCCAATCTGCGTGAACAGTGTAGCTGGGTTCACATGAATGAGCCTGATGCCGCGACACAAAAGGCTGTAACCCAGGTAAAGATGGCTGTCTCGCGGGCGCGGATGCTTTGGTCTCTTGCCGGCGAAAGGGTGCCGCTGACGAAACGCACTCTTGTAATCGGTGGTGGAATCGCCGGAATCCAGGCGTCCCTCGATCTCGCAGATAATGGTTATGAGGTAATCCTTGTCGAAAAGAAGCCGTCAATCGGCGGGACAATGGCCCAGCTTGACAAGACCTTTCCAACAATGGACTGTTCCATCTGAATCCTTGGGCCAAAGATGACGGATGTCGGTCGACATCCTAAAATAAAACTTCACACCATGAGCGAAGTAATAGCTGTTGAAGGATATGTTGGAAACTTTAATGTAAGTATCTTAAAACGGGCCCGTTATGTGGATGAGAAAGATTGCACTGCCTGTGGAGATTGCGCCAAAGCATGTCCGGTAGTTCGTCCCGACGAGTTTAATGTTGGTCTTTCAACACGCAAAGCTATCTTTACCCCTTTCCCACAGTCGGTTCCCTCCGCATATGTTGTTAATATTAATGAATGTCTTGGGCATAACCCTTCTGTTTGTGCAAAATGTATGGATGCCTGCGAAAAAGGCTGCATCAATTTTCACATGTCTGATGAAGAAATTAAGGAAAGGGTTGGATCAATAGTTGTGGCTACCGGCTTGGAGCCATATGATCCAACAGAACTTGACGAATACGGATATACACGGTTTGAAAATGTATTAACCAGCCTTGAGTTTGAACGTCTTATAAATGCCGGAGGCCCGACCAAAGGGGAGCTGATCCGTTCAACAGACAGAAGACGTCCCAAATCCATCGGTTTTATACAGTGTGTTGGATCACGTTCAGTCAGAAAAGGGGGCAATTACTGTTCAAATGTCTGCTGTATGAATACAATTAAGAGTACGCTTGTACTCAAGGAGCATTATCCGGATGTTAATATAAAGGTTTTTTATATTGATATTAGAGCGTTCGGAAAAGGATTCGAAGATCTTTACATGCGGAGTCGTCGATCAGGCGTCAATTATTTAAGAGGTTTGCCCGGAACCGTTGAGGAGCTTCCCGATAGAAGCCTGCGGGTTGCTGTTGAAAATACCGCATCGGGCGTGCTGGAATTTCATGATCTGGATATGCTTGTACTGGCAATTGGGATCAAGCCTGCAAAAAGCGCTCAAAAGATTCGAGAGATGTTAGGTCTTCAGTTGACGCCGGACGGGTTTTTCCTGGAAGCTCATCCAAAATTGCAGCCGGTAGATGCAGCTACCCGGGGGGTTTTTTATGCCGGATGCGCCGAAGGGCCCAAAGATATCAAGGAAAGCGTTACTCAGGCATCTGCAGCTGCGGCGCGCTCCATACGCTTGATGCATAAAGGAGAAATTATAACCGAACCGATTACATCTGTGGTGATTCCAGGGCAGTGCAAATCGTGTGGAATATGTGCCGAGGTATGTCCTTACAATGCAATTACAGTCGATGTTAAGAAAAAAATGCCGGCTCTGATTAATTCAGCGGCATGCGCCGGATGCGGCACCTGTGCTGCAGAGTGTACTTTTGACGCCATCATAATGAACCATTTTACTGATGACCAGATTATATGTCAGATCGACACCCTGCTCGAAGACAAAGCTCAAGAAAAGGTGCTGGTCTTTGCCTGTAACTGGTGTTCTTATGCCGGAGCAGACTATGCCGGGGTCTCGCGTCTTCAGTATCCTGCCAGCGTAAATATAATACGCACCATGTGTTCAGGTCGCGTGGACAAAAAGTTCATCTGGCATGCCTTCCTTAAGGGAGCGCCGGTTGTGCTTGTAAGCGGCTGCCATATAGGTGATTGTCACTATATTGATGCGAATCATTGGACCCAAAAAAGGGTTCAAAAGCTGCAAAAGAGAATGGAAAAGCTGGGCATTAAACCAGACCGGCTTCAGCTTGAATGGATCAGCGCTGCAGAAGGTGTTCGATTTGCCGGTGTAATGAATAAAATGGAAAAGATCAGGCAAGAGGTTTCAAGTCAGGAAATTGCAGATACAATAAAGCTTTTGAACCGCAGAAAAAAACAGGCTCTTTCAAGTGATTGATTTTCCAAGAAGTCATTGCGAAAAGTGAAAAACGAACGACGAAGCAATCCCCTTGTTTTTAGGAGATTGCTTCGGTCATGCTTCCCTCGCAATGACAAAAGTGTAATTTGGAGGGTTTTTGTTTACGGACTAATTAATCTTCTGTAACTGTGATGGCGCCTGATTCACAGACTTCAACGCAGCTTTCACACCCTTCGCAATCTTCAGCATTTACAGGAACAGATTTTCCATCCTGCATTTCAAAGACTTCCATAGGGCAAATATCTACGCATTCTTCACAACCTTCACATTTGTCCGCGTCAACAGTAGGGGTGGGCATATTCATCTCTCCTTTCTTAAAAAATTTTTTTACTTTGCTTCAAACATATAGTAATCAAAATACCAATTGTTTCCAACTTTAAAGAGGCCTAACTTTAAAGAGGCCTTTAGAAAAAGTTCCATATATTAATTGATAGTTCGAGTCAAGTCTTCTAATATTTTTTTTGCTGTAAACGCGAAATCTTTAAAATGGTCGAACAAGTCCAAGCAGGGTATTTTGGAATTGAGACTCTTTTTTTAATGCAGAATGGTTATATCCAAAGCAACCGGCAAAAAATTCATGCGGCGTTTGGCCGGGCACAATAGCAAGGGTTAGAGAAACCTTTGTATCACTATTTTTAGCAAAACACGGCACAGCGATTTTGTCGGTCGATGTTAGCCAGGGATTTCTTGCTATAATTTCAAGCTGTTTCATGAAGTTGTCACGCCATTTATCTGGCTTCCCAACACTGTTTTTTTGTAAAGGTATTGAGTCAAAGCCGAATATAATCTCAGACCGAGACGCCTTGTCAATTAAATACTCAAATGCCGAGGAGCTATTTGTAATAAATAAGCCTGATTCCTGCGGATCATGTTGCATAAGAAGAACCCATGCCTTTATCCTCTCGGCTGTCATGTATGCGCCAGGATCGTAAGATTCGGGCAGACTGTTTTCAGCATTTTTAACAAATGAATCTTCAAATTCTCCCTTAATATTTTCAATAATATCTTGCTGCATCTTATCAACCATAAAAAGCTTTTGATTGATTTCCCAATTTTGATCGTCAAATTCCTGGGCAATGGATAAAAATATCCTTGCGTTAAAAAGAGGGTCAGGCTTTATTTCAGGTTGCTTTTGCTGCAGTTTTTTTCTTATATCCGCTTTGATTTGCGCTGTAAAAGTATCATTAAAAAAGGGTATCTTGTCTGCGTGCGTCTTGAAAAATGAGGTCATGCCTCGTTTATCACCCAGATGGAGATTTAACCATGATTGATACTCTTTTAAAATCGCATCAAGTTTGTTTTCATCGTTTTTTGCCGGTATTCGTATATCAATAACCTCTGTTTTTGCCAATTCCTGCATAGTTTCAGGAAGATTTTTACTTGAGGGACAATATACAGCAGGCTGCCCAAAAATTGCCGAAATCATTTCAGCAGATAAATCAAAAATACAGGTAAATGGGAAATATATGGGTTTCATTTTTTTTCAGTTGCTTTCTCATCCTTTATAGTTATTCCACGAGCTGTTAGTTGATCACGAATCTTGTCGGCAAGAATCCAATTTTTTTCCATCCTCGCCTTGTCTCGTTGTTTAATCAGGCGTTGAACTTCAGGATCGGAAATATTGTCTCTGAAATCGAATATTTTCAGCACCGAATCTATATTTCGAAAAGCATCCACAACTCGCAGAGCGCCAATCGGATCAATCATTTTCTTTAGTGCAAGGGTGTTTGTCTGTTTTAGAATTTTAAAAATAGAGGCCATTGCCACTGAAATGTTCAGGTCGTCATCCATGGCTTCGGCAAAACCGTGCTTGATATTGTATAGAAGCTGATCCAGTTCAGGATATGGAGAGCCCTCTTTTATGTTGAGCAGAGTATGCACGCATGAATCAAGCCTTTTCAGAGAATGTTTGGCGCTGTCCAACCTGTCAACAGACAAGATTACAGGTTTTCTGTAATGACTTGCAATAAGCCAGTATCTGATAACTCTTCCAGAATAGCCTTTAGCGTTTAAATCTGCAAGTGTTCCGCCCGCCTTATTTTCATCCATTTTTTTGCCGTCAACCAATGCTCTGTCGCAATGCAGCCAGTATTTTGCCAAAGGTTTACCGGTAACAGCCCCGGCTATCGCCATTTCATTTTCATGATGCGGAAACACAAGCTCCCTGCTGCTTGTATGTATATCAAAACTTTCTTCAAGGTATTTCATAGAGATGGCCGCGCATTGAAGATGCCATGATGGACGAACATTTCCCCAGCCTGTTTTGACATATATTCCCCTTTTCAGCTCCGAAAGCTTGGACCTTTTCAAGAGTGTGAAGTCCCTGGGATTATCCTTTTCATATTCATCGAGATCTACAGTGGCCCCAAGTTTTATCTTGTCTATGTTTATACCAGATAGCCTGCCGTAATCGGAAAAACGGGAAATATCAAAGTATATGGAATGAAGTTTTTCATATGCAAAGCCTTTGTTGACAAGTTTTTCAGCCAAAGCAACCATATCTTCGACATGCTCGCTTGCCTTGGGATATTTATCGGCAGGCTTTATATTTAAGGTTTTTAGATCCGTCATAAAGGACTCGATATGTTTGCCGGTAAATTCAGAAAGGCTAAGACCTGCTTTTTCAGAACCATGTATGGTCTTATCATCCATGTCTGTAATATTCATGATATGTGTTACAGAGTAGTTTCTGTACTCGAGATACCGGCATAGCAGGTCGGCAAAAACAAGACGCCGGCATTCTCCCGTGCCTATCCTGGCATTTGCCGTAGGGCCGCAGGAATATATCCCAACCTTTCCGGCAACAATCGGCTTAAAAGGCTCCTTGCTTTTGCTCATGGTGTTGAACAGTCTCAACTTAGCCATGTCTCGCGCATCGAAAAGAGATGTGCTCAGGTATCGCTCCCCTCCATCCGGAAATATCGCCACAATCGTGCCCTCTGCCATAGTTTTGGCCTCTTTGCGGGCAACAACCATGGCCGCGCCGCTGCTCATACCGGCAAAAATTCCTTCCTCTTTCGCAAGACGTCTCGTCATTTCAAAGGCTTCTTCGTCGTCAATATTTACTTTTTTGTCGAGTAGTTTTTTATCGAATATTTCCGGACGATAAGCCTCCTTCATATTCTTTAATCCCTGGATTTTATGATTAAGATACGGCTCGACACCGACCATGCAGATATTGGGATTATATTCTTTCAGCCTTTTTGAAAGGCCCATAACGGTTCCTGTTGTGCCCATCGTAGCGACAACCATTGTAACCTTTCCCGAGGTTTGCTCCCAGATTTCTTCTGCAGTACCATAGTAGTGAGCTTGCCAGTTAGCTGGATTATTAAACTGATCCGTCATAAAATAGATTTCCGGATTTTCGCGAGCCAGGCGATAGGCTTCCTCTATAGCGCCGTCCGTGCCGAGATGGCTTGGGGTAAGCAAAATGTCTGCGCCGCGAGCCTTCAGAATTTTCTGCCGTTCAACACTTGCCGATTCAGACATGGTCAGCAGGAGCTTATATCCTTTAACAGAGCATACCAGGGCAAGTCCGATACCTGTATTTCCGCTTGTTGCCTCTATAACGGTCTTGTTGGTTGTGAGCTCGCCCGATTTTTCCCCGGCTTTAATCATGAACATGGCGGCCCTGTCCTTGATTGAACCTCCGGGATTAAGATATTCGAGCTTTGCCAGGATTTTTACCTTAGGATTTGGATTGAGCTTTTTTATTTCAACAAGTGGTGTGTTTCCTATGGTATCTAATATTGAATAGTTCATAGTCTTTTTTCAAGTTAGCGCATCTTAGGTGCGGATATAAGTTAGGATTCGCGGCTGAAAGCCGCTCCTACTCGACCACTCGACCAATTTTCTACTCGACCACTCCAATCTCTAATACCAATGCATTAATTATCTGTTGCTTAACCTGATTTTCGCTTTTTGATGCATCTATTATATGAAACCGCTTGGGCTCAAGACGCGCAAGATCGAGGTAGCCTGCTCTGATTTTTCTATGGAATGAAAGGGTTTCTTTTTCAAACCTGGTTTCACCCCCGCTTCTTGAGCCGTCATCAATTTGTTTCCATGCCCGTGAAAGGCCGATTTCAGGCAAAAGATCAAGCAGGATAGTAATATCCGGTTTTAAGCCCGCAACAGTCATCTTGTGTAATCTGGTTATCAGCTCTATGTCAAGACCTCGCGCATAACCCTGATAAACCAGCGTGGCATCGAAAAAGCGGTCGCATATTATTGTTTTACCTTCAGATAAAGCAGGATTTATCAGTTCTTTTATATGCTGCACCCGATCCGAACAATACAAAAGGAGCTCACATACAGGCTCCATGTCTCTATTTTCCGGATCAAGGAGGATCGACCGGATTTTTTCTCCGATTTTTGTGCCGCCCGGCTCCCTTGTAACCACACAGTCATAACCCTTGTTTTCAAGAAACTCGACTATGTTTTTTATCTGGGTTGTTTTGCCCGAGCCTTCTATTCCTTCAAGAGTTATAAACATAATAAGTAACCGTTCACGGTTGTCGGTTCACGGTTGTCGGTTCACAGTTTTTTTAACCGTAAACCGATAACTGTAAACTGTAAACGGTTGTTTTTATTTTTTTCCAATATAAAAATGGCGTTCCAGTAATTTATGATACGATGTCCAGGTTTCGTTTGGGTCTTCGGTTGCTATAAACTCGCGAATACAGTTAACCTTGGAATCTATTTCGTCAATATAATTCAGCAATACCGCCTCAATGGTTTTAGGCGGTTCCGGCGACCCGAACTCTCTTATTCCATGATGGCTCACGATCATATGTTTGAGCAAAATTGCCTGTTCCTCGGGGAAATCTTTTATCTTTCTAAGTTTTTTATCAAGCATTTCAATTCCAATAACAATATGATTAAGAAGCCTGCCTTTAACCGAATAGTCAATACTGAATTTATAATCAAATTCAATTGTCTTGCCGATATCATGAAGAACCGCGCCTGTAAGAAGGAGATCTCTGTCAATTCCTTTGTAATAGTCTTTGTAATGCCCTGCAATTTTATTGGCCAGAATTGTCGTGGAAAGGGTATGCTCAAGCAGGCCGCCAAGATAGGCGTGATGCATTTTTTTTGCCGCAGGAGCGGTTTTAAATTTGCGAACAAAATCTTCGTCATCCCAGAAGGCTTCAAGCAGCTCTTTTAAATATCCGGTTTCTATGGAAGCGGTTGTTTTTAACAGGCGTATATACATATCATCAACATTAAGATCCGTTGCAGGGATAAAGTCTAACGGGTTTATCGAGTCGGGCGAAACAGCCACCATTGTTTTTACACCAAGCTGGAGTATTCCCTTGTATTCTGAAATTTTACCATTGATATGCACAAAATCGCCTGTAGTTATACCAGAAACTATCTGATCGACGTTATCCCATACCACCCCCTTTATGCTTCCGCTTTTATCGGAAACAGTGATATTTAAAAAGTTTTTTCCGTCCCTTTTTTGAGATAGAGTCTTTTCAGACAACACAAAAATGTCATCAACATCATCACCGGTTTTGATTGAGTTTATAAACTGTTTTTTCATACTGCAACACCATATTTAAATTTGTGGTAATTATTCAGCCACAGATTTACGCTGATCATCACTGATATTTTTTACAAAAACTCCATCTCTGTGATTTCTTTGTATTTAAAACCATCTGCGTTTATCTGTGTGAATCTGTGGCTGAATAGTTGTTTTAATTCTTTGTAATTCTTTAACATTCCACTCGAACACTTGAAACCTTGAACCCTTTAATCCTTTAATCCTTGACACGGTACCTATTTGCTTATATTCCACCCTTTAAGATCTTCAATCGCATTGTAATCGGTCATATCGCATTTTATCGGAGTTATAGAGATAAAATTCCGGCCAATTGCAGCCCCGTCAAGATCGGGATTTTTATAGGAGGTTTGGGGATCGCTTCCCTGCCAGTAATATGTCCGGTTTCGCGGGTCGGTTCTTTTTTCAATATATTCGGTGAAAAATTCGATCCCCTGCCTGCTTATGCATATTCCAGCTATATCCTTCCATGGCATATCCGGGATGTTAACATTAAGAAATGTTCCAAAAGGCAGTCTGTTATTACAAACATTTTCCGCAAGTTTTTGTATAAAACCTGTAGCATCATCATAGTTTTCGATTTGACGCCCGTGCATCGATACCGATATCGCCAGTATGCCATATAAAGCAGCCTCTTTAGCAGCTGCAACGGTCCCTGAATAGTTGATATTGACGCCGACATTTGCGCCTGGATTTATCCCTGAAATTACGATGTCTGGTTTGTTGTCGAGTATTTCAAGAAGGCCTAGTTTAACGCAATCAGCAGGGGTTCCATTGACGGCATATCCCATATAGCCGCCGTTTACCGCAACCATGGTTGCGCGAAGCGGTTCATGCAGCGTTATGCCGTGTCCTACCGCACTCCGCTCACGATCAGGAGCTATTACAGCAACGGAATGTTGGTTGGCAAATCTTGCATATAAGGCCCATAGCCCGTCGGCATAAATGCCGTCGTCATTTGTCAGGAGAATATTCATCTTAAAATGGGATGTCATCATCCCTGGTTTCAGGGCCCTGCGGCGCGGGCATATCCGATCCCGCGACACGGGGTTTATTAATATATGATCCGCCTGCATTACCTGAGTCTTTTGCGCCTAAAAACTGTATGTCAGATGCAATAATTTCTGTGGTGTAACGCTTATTCCCATCCTTGTCTTCCCAGCTTCGGGTTTGAATACGGCCTTCAACATAAACCTGCTTGCCCTTTGCAAGGTATTCACCGCATATTTCTCCGAGCTTGCGCCATGCAACAACACGATGCCATTCAGTCCTCTCTTTCTTTTCGCCTGTATTTTTATCTTTCCATTCCTCAGATGTTGCTATGGAAAAACTGGCTACGGCCGTGCCGTCCGGAGTATATCGAAGTTCAGGATCACTGCCCAATCTGCCTATCAGCATTACTTTGTTTAAACCTGACATGTTTTACCTCCTTGAATATTGAGTAGCCGTTCACGGTTTACGGTTGTCGGTTTACGGTTTTTTTACTGATTGCTTTTATGTTTTGATCAACAGTAAACTGCTAACTGTTAACCGTAAACCGTGAACGGTTACAATGTTGATAACACCTAATATGTGGTTAATGACAAATACAGGAATCTATCCGTTGTGTCAATCAGGGCAAAAGCCCAAAATCCACCGCCTAAAAAAAGATATGGATATTTTGATCGTTGGAAGGGATATTTTTTCAAAAATTTCAG
>JASEIZ010000160.1:0-4317 GCA_030017395.1 Desulfobacterales bacterium
GCAAGAGGATGCTCAGGCTACACCCCTTCTTCATACGTTAGACTTTTCAGAAAAGACAACGACATTTACTTTGAAGGAAAAGTGCATGAAATAGTTGAGTATACTATATCAAAAAAAGGTGGGAGGACCGTTGAGACAGACGTCCCCATACATCATTACGGGTATATCAGTGATAGAGATAGCGCAAAGCGGAAGGAAAGGCTGTATCTTGGTATTATTGAGGGAATGGAAACGGGCAGAGAGTCGGCTGATGCACGTTCGTATTTATATAAAGGGATCGGGTGTATTGAACTGAAAAATTATGAAAGGGCGGAAGGATTTCTGAAAAATGCTGAGTCACTGGCACCAGAAAATACCATAATCCTTTTTAATTTAGGACTGTGCGCAGAGGCGCAGGATAGATCTGTCGAGGCAATCGG
This sequence comes from Desulfobacterales bacterium, assembly GCA_030017395.1. Classification (GTDB taxonomy): domain Bacteria; phylum Desulfobacterota; class Desulfobacteria; order Desulfobacterales; family ETH-SRB1; genus Desulfaltia. Next base: position 420 of record JASEIZ010000160.1, read on the forward strand.
TTATTATAACCTTGTCCTTAAATACAACTTAGAACATGTCGGGGCTTACAATAATCTGGCGGCAATCCTCGAAAAAAAGGGACGGTTAAATGATGCTGAATTGCTCTACCATGAAGCCTTGAGACATAACCCTGATCACTACGTTATTCGCTATAATTTGGGCACACTTTTGAAGAATCAGGGGAGGAATGATGAAGCGATTGCGGAGTTTCAGAAAACTTTGTCAATAAACCCTGAAATGGCTGAGGCGCACTTTTCTTCAGGCTTCCTTTTTTTCAAGAAAGGTGACTACGCAAAAGCGAAAAATAGTTTTAAACGTGTGTTGGAAATAGATTACTCACACAAAACTGCGAGAAAAAATCTGGAAGTTCTTGAAAAAATGGGTGTTGCCTGATGCATGAAACGGGGAGAAAAAGAATTATAGTCTTTTCAGATTCCGCCGGCCTGATCGATCCTGAATGCAGCAGCGCATTCAGGGAGCTGGGACATGAGGTAAGGATCGTCCATCTGGTCAGAAATCCACAGAATCCGGATATGTTTCTGCTTTTTAATTTGATAGACAGGATAGCGGAAATTGTATCCTTCAAACCTGATATGATATTTACTATAAATGGCATCGGTTTAGACAACGACGGCATTATTGTAAGGATTTGCAACTTGCTGAAAATACCACTGGTATGCTGGTACGTTGACAAACCGTTTTATCTTGACCAATGGACGGACGATATCGTGCAGCCCTTCACCTTCTTTTTTCTTTTTGACGCAAGCTATGTGGGAGAGATAAAACAAAAAGGAACAGAGCTGGCATTTCACCTGCACCTTGCGACCAATCCCCGGAGCTTTCAAAATATTGAACTGAATCAGGATGAAATTTCAAGATTTTCAGCAGATGTCGTCTTTGTTGGAAGATCGGAAATTGAAAAAGCAAAGGCTTACAGGAAAAAGCTAAAAAAATATCTTGCCCTGTTGGGAATCGAACAGAAAATAGATTTAGATAAACTGGTTGATCTATATCTTGCCGATCCTACGCTTCAGCCGGTTGACATATTTTCCACCCAAATTCTCCATCTTTTGTGTGGAAAAGAAGCCACAGAACCTTCCCTTATTGCATTATTTGACAACTGGCTGGAAAATGAGGCTACAGTCAAACACAGGAAAATATATATCAAAGCCCTGAAAGGGGTAGATTACAAGGTATGCGGAGAAAATGCCTGGCTGGATATTGTGAGTAGAGAAAATTTTATCCCTGAGGTTTCATACTTTAAAGACTTAAAAAAAATATATCATACAGTAAAGATTAATATCAACATATCACGTCCTCAGGTAAAAACCGCTCTAAATCAGAGGCTTTTTGACGTCCCCGCCTCGGGAGGATTTCTCCTGACAGATTATAGAAAAGACTTGGACAGATATTTTGAAGTGGGCAAAGAGATAGACTGTTTCCGTTCACCGGCAGAGTTAAGAGAAAAGATAGAATACTACCTGTCTCATCCGGAACTGAGAAACTGCATGAAGGAATCTGCCTGTAAACGTGTTATGGAAGAACATACCTATAAAAACAGGATGCAGGAACTGATCAACATAGTTGACCGTAACAAAAAGAAGATTGACTGGATGAAATGGAAAAAGGAATCATCCCATGACAAACAATATGCGATTGTTCACAATTTTCTGGCTGCTGCCTTCGGCAAACTGGGTCTTTTGGAACATGCGTTTGCCCATTTTCAAGAGACCCTTGCAATAGACGAGAACAATTACGATGCGCTTCGGAATTGCGCCAATATTTTAATAGGCCAGATCAGATCAAGGCAGACCTGACTCTTGACCCCCTGAATCCTGGAGACGTGTCCTTATGAATATCGCTTATTTTTCCACAAAGACAAATACGAATCTTGTTATCAATCAGGTGATAAGATTAATAAAGGAGATACACGATTCCGGCGTAAATATCATATTGTATTCCTTTGAAGATGACGGAGAAGACTATTCTGTTGTCCATAAATTCCTGCATGATAACGGTCTTCCTTTTCATAGCATTAGGAATCAAGATCAGGTCAATAAATTAAAAGAAGTTCATGGTTTGATAAAACAGGACAACATCCATATTATCCACTGTAGAAGCTATGACATGACAATTCTGGCAGCGGCTTATTTCAGGTCTTGTAAAACAATTTTCGATGTCAGGGGGTTGCTCCCTTACGAAATTTTTCAGATAAAAAATAACGAGGCAGAATTACAGCAAAATCTGGCTGGGGAGAGAAAACTGGTAGATTTGAGCGATGCGGTGGTTTGTGTTACGAAAGGGATGGTTGACTACTTTATCGAACAATACCAAGGCATTGCAAAAGGTAAGCTTTTTGAAATACCTGTCCACTATTGTCATTATGGAACAGTTGAAAAGAGACCATTACCACACCTGCAGCTAAGCGATGAATACAAATGGATAACATTTGCAGGCAGTTTGACCGCTTATTACAGACTGGAAAACATATTCAAACTGTTTTATCAGTTAAGAGAAAAAAATAAAAAGTGTAAATTGTTAATCCTGTCAAATCAAGATATCTATAAAAATGATGTGATTGCACATCATAATCTCAAAGCAGATGCTGAGATGTTCGAATTCTACAGCGTCAATGCTGAACTTATTTCTTACTATCTGCGTTATTCATGGATGGGATTGGACCCTTTTTTCTCGACTGTACAGTTAATGAATACCGTGAGGCTGGCCGTTAAGACTGTAGAATATATCAAATATGACCTGCCGATTGTAGCTCCTGATTATTATCCTGTGTACAGGGAGTTAATTGACGAAGGGTATCCCATACTAACATTCAACAAGAACTTTGAAATTGATTTTTCAGGCTATGAACGTTTTATCACTATCAAACCTGATCCTTCTATAAAAGAAAGATACGATATCAAAAATACCAGCAAGATGTATATTGAACTATATAGAAAACTGATGCCTGGAAGATAGACGGTTTTTTTAAGGTATTGAATGTGTCAGTGATAGAGATAGTGCAAAGCGGAAGGAAAGGCTGTATCTTGATCTACGCTACTTTACGCTGAAAATCGATCAGGCTTTTTACTACTAAATGGGAGAAGAACCTGAAAATGGGAAAGTCCATAAAAATAGCGGGTATTACTAAAATACGAAACGAAGAGTTGATCATCGAAGATACCTTGGATCACTTTGGCAAGTTTTGTGACTGGATATATATTTATGATGATGCAAGCACGGATAGAACTATAGAGATATGTAGATCACATCCCAAAGTTAAGGCCATTATTGAAAATAAAGAGTGGGATAGGGATCGATTGCGGGCAGAGTTTGAGTCTCGACAAGCCATCTTAAACTTGGCTCAAGTGGATAACCCTGAATGGCTGATCTATTTTGATGCCGATGAGAGGATTGAATTCGATTTTGAAGATTTTGAGGACTATGATGCAGTAACAATGAAGCTATTCGATTTTTACATTACTGAAGAAGATAAAGATCTGATTTATATGCAGGGAGATGATCTGACAAAATTGAGAAAGGACTGCGGACCGGAATACCGGGAGATAGTAATGATTTTCAGGAATACTCCATTTCTCAGGTACTATCTGCCAGATCAAAGAGAGGTATTTTATATAGGCAAAACGCTCCACAGGGGTTATGTGAGGCACTATGGAAAAAGTATTTCCATAGAACATTGGGAAAATACATGTGATTATTATATACAATATTTTCCAAAGTATGCAGAAAAATGGAAAAAGAGAAAAGGCAAGGCTATTCATAATCATTCAGATTTTGGTAGAGAGCTTATTTCCTGGGAGGAAAAAGAGGAAAAAGGTGTTCCACTGTCCCATTCCCCAAAACCAGTTTGTCGTTTTACCTCCTCTCAGGGGCCACTAA
>JASEIZ010000160.1:4327-5137 GCA_030017395.1 Desulfobacterales bacterium
AGCGAAACCTATACCTATTATCTTGCCAAAGAGCTAATCAGAAGAGGTCACGAAGTAGATATTTATAGCCATTATGGATATGGATTGCCTCTTGCCGATAAAAATCTCGGGGCAAGATATTGGAATGCAGAAGATGTAAAGGCAAACAAAGGTAAATACAACATACTATGCCTAATGCATCCAGACCCCACAGAAAATATACTCAAAAGTTTTCCCCACATACCTGCGGTTTCTATTATCCACGGAACGATTGAAGGAGAAAGGCCATTTTTATCAAATCAAATAAAAAAATATGTCTGTGTCTCTCAAGAAGTAGCTACTTTTGTACGAAATGAATTCAATATCTTAGAAGATAAGGTTACGGTTGTTCCTAATTTTATTGATCTTGCTGACTATCAATACAATCCTTCCATTTCGTCAGGTTTGAGTTTTCTCTGGGCAGGTTTGATATGCAAGAGGACTATTCGATCCCTGGAAGCAGCCATTAATATAACGGCAAGGATAAGGGGTGCGCAGCTGGTTGTAATTGGCAGGCAGGCAATGGATGTTAATTTTCCAAATCTCCCTTCGATTCACTATGAGGGGGTTAGGAAGATAACCAGCGAATTCCTTTCGGGCTTTAATCTTGTCTTTGCAGTGGGTAGAACTGCATTGGAAACAATTGCTACAGGCATTGTAGTATATGTCTTAGGACAGGATGGAAGCGATGGATTGGTGACAGAGGGCAATTTTCAGAAATTTGCCCTAACCAACTTTAGTGGACGGACATTGCCTAATCCTTATTCAGTAAGGATGTATGATATTTATGCT
>JASEIZ010000161.1 GCA_030017395.1 Desulfobacterales bacterium
GCCCCCGTATCAAGTACGGGGCAGGCTTATCAAGTCCGGCATGACGATTTCGAGATTTTTTACGAGTTCATTATACTTAAAGCTTAATTTACTTTCCTGAACCGTATTTTTCCATATAATACTTTGCTGCTTTATTGTCTGGGTTTATGTTAAGAGTCTTTTGCCAGTAATTTAAGGCATCCTTTCTTTTTCCTGATTTAAAAGCATCCCACGCAAAATCATTATAAACCTTGGCAAGATTAAGAATGGCATCCCTGTCCTTGCTGTTTATCTTCAGAGTTTTTCCCCACTGGTCTATGGCTGCCTCTTTCTTCCCTGTATTATAGTAAATCCACCCTATTTCATTAAGCGCTTTTGTATATGAAGGTTTGATTTCGAGCGTCCTGTTGTATTCAAGCAATGCGTTTGCAATCATATCCGCATTATGAAAAGCTTTTGCCAATCTAAAATGGGTATCCGCCTCTCCAGAATCGGCATTCCTCGCCTTTTTCAGATATTCGATAGCCATAACAGGATTGCGTCTGAAATTGTAGATGGTTCCAAGAAAATAGTAACCATCTGCGCTGTTTGGATCAATTTGAATTATTTTATTAAACATCTCAAAGGCCTGGTTCATTTCTCCTTTACGCAGGTGAAGGATACCAAGCCACAAGAATGCGAAAGTATTTTGCCTGTCTATATCTGCAACGGTTAAAAACTCTCTGAAAGCTTTGTCAAATTCGTCTTTTTTACCATACAGTATGCCAAGCTGGTTATGTGCATATTCATTTTCAGGTTCAAGTTTTACCGCTTGTTCAAAACTGCTTATAGCTTTGTCTAAATTTCCCTTGTAATGATAATCGGCCCCCTGAAATATCAACTCGTTTACATCCGCTGCCGCAACAACAGTGCTGCAACAAAAAAACAGACAAATGGCAAAGATAACACAAAACTTCTGACTTCTTTGGATTGATGATTGATGGAATCGATTCGAGCTATCTTTTAAATCGACAATCATAAATCGACAATCATAAATCATCACGCAAGCCCCCTTGCCACCGCGTCTACAATCTTTTCTCTAAAAGCAGACTGCTCTAACATTGCTTCATCATCAGGATTGGATATAAATCCTGTTTCAAGAAGTATCGCGGGCATTTTAGCACGACGCAAAACATAAAAATTGGCTGAATGAACCCCCCTGCTTTTCAAAGGCAGCCTTTTTTTAAAACGTTCCTGAAAAGCCTTTGCAAATTCTCCGCTTTCACTCCAGTTAAGATTTTGTTCAAACTTAAACAGAATCTCTTCAATATCTATATAGCCCTCCTTTTTTTTGTAGGGCTCATCATACTTAAGCACCGAATTCTCCAGGGCCGCCACCTTTTCAGCCTCTGCGCTTGAAGCCTTTTCCGAACAGAAATATGTTTCCGAGCCAGTTGGCTGTCTGTTTTGATTTGCATTTATGTGTATGCTGATAAAGAGGTCTGCCTGAAATTGATTTGCGGTAACGGTTCTCGCGCTAAGAGGAATATAATAGTCGCCTGTCCTGGTCAGAAAGGATTTGATTTTTCCCTCTCTGGCCAGTCTTTCGTGTAACTTTAGCGCAAGATCCAGAGTTACCTCTTTTTCTTTAAGCCCTTTTTGTCCAACAGCTCCTGGATCAAATCCACCATGCCCCGCATCAATAACAACCCGCTTTACTTTATAACCCAGACCCTTCTCAGCATGCAGTTTTTTAAAAATCTCCTCTTCTTCGTGTATTGCTTCCTTTTCAAGATCTGTAAGAGGTTTTTCCTTTTTTGTAAGCCGTGGAATAGGTTTTTGGGTTGTGATTTCGATCATCATACGTGAATATGTGTCAGATGGATTCAAACGTACGGCCTGCCTGAATGCAGCCACAGCTTCCGCTTTCTGATCAAGTCCAAGATGCGCCCGTCCAAGAAGACCAAACGCCCAGTCGCTTTCCGGATCTATGCGCACAGCCTCTTGAAGCACCTTAATTGCTTTGAGAAAATCTTTCCTCTGGATCAGATCCTGTCCTTCAAGCGCCAAATCAAATGCACTCTCAGACCAACCCAAAACCGGACATGTCAGCAAGCCGCATGAAACAAAGGCGCCTTGACTTAAAAGTTTTATAAAGATTCTTCTATTCATTTTAATGTATTTACCACAGAAATCACAGAGTAACTTAATTTGTTTTTTTATCTTTCTATTTCTTTATGGTCTCTGTGCCCTCCGTAGTGGGAATAGTTGTTTTTCCCTTATCCTGCGTAATAGAAAACGCATCTATATCAGGAGCTTTCAGCCAGGGTTCTATGTTTATATTTTTACCCCATATTACTGTATCGTCGGGCGGCACCTTGCCCCAGAAATTATTACGGGCATCAATATAAATAGTTGAAAAAGATTGAATTGCCACGGCATTTTCCACAAAGTTGTTATGATGAATTTTTGGGTTTGCCATGCCCACACATTCTATTCCGCCTGTCCCTAAGTTTTTTGCAATCGTATTATACAATATTCTCGGCCCGGCATCGTTTCCACACCGAATCCCGCTTTGAGAATTATTTATAATATGGCAGTATGCGATTTCAGGCATTCCATGCTGGACATCTATAGCTGTTGCAGCATATTCGAATTTGCAGTATTTAAAAAAACTGCTGACTTTAGTTGACTCTGAAAAACATACGGCGTTCTTATAATCTCCAGGCGAAGGAGAAGATCCTGAAGATGTAAATATAATAGGATTATCTTTTGTTCCCCTGGCAGCTACGCCGCCGTTTTTTGTTGTAATCGAAAACTGCTTGTCAAACAAGAGTATAACACCCGGCTGGATATAAAGTGTTGCGCCGTTATCCAGTATCAGGTCTTTTGTTATTCTGTAAGGGCTGTCAGAGCATGCAAGGATAGAATCCGTATCAATCTGTCCGCCAAGATTTTCCGTTATAACCGGAATAACGATCGGTTTTCCATCAGGATACGGGCCATCAAGGATTGTCTTAATATTTATTCGTCCGCTGGTATTGGTCAAAAGGTCATGCCAGTCGGCTTTACCCCACCAGTTGTCATCAGCATCGGCGGCTTTGCCATAAAAGGCCCCCTTCATGTCTGACGGAACATTATCATAAATATTATTTTTTGAAATTGCAGCCTCGCTGTTTTTAACAACAATGCCACAGTCTTTGTTATTGGTTATTAAATTGCCTTTTACTGAAACTGCTCCTGCATCTTGAATCAAAAGACCTGCATTATTATTTTTTATGCAGTTGTCTTTAATGGAAACTTTTGCTCCATCTATAATCTTAATGCCTTCGGATTTACTATCGTGAATTATACATTCTTCTATTTGTGGATTTGAAAAGCCTCCGATAATTTTAATGCCAATATTATTTTTTACAAATTCGCAGTTTCTGATCTCAGGTGATGACGACTTAATTTCAGCCCCTATGGCTGCATCTTTAATCCGGCAAAATGCGAGCAGATTCTTATCGCCCTTAACACTGTCAAATAAAATCCCCTTCCAGGCATTTTTTAAAACACCTTTCCCAACTTCCTCGCTAACCGATAAAAAGGTAATTATCTGGTTCTTGCTGCCGTTTGCAATTAGGCCGCCCTTGACAACCAGGCCGCCTCCACTGGATTTAATTATTGTGCCCGGCTCAATTAAAAGAGAGGACATTTCCGAAACAATTACTGTATCTTCAATAATATACGGGCTTGCTCCAGCATACCATATTGTATTATTTTCCAAGTTGCCTTTTACATAAGTGGGACCGGGCGGCACCGCCGTTCCGGTAACAGCCTCTTCATTACTGCTTTCATTACCAGCCAGATCAATAGCGGAAATTTTATAATAAAAGGCTTTTAAATTTACTGCGTTTTCATCCTCAAACCCGGCAAACTCGGTCTGTCCTGTTTTTTTGAAACCGCTAAGGGGAGTATCGCTTCTGTAAACTATATACCCTGAAAGATCATCTTCTGTGTTTTTGTTCCAGCTTAACACAACTCTATTATCACGACCTGTAGCTGCCAGGTTTTTGGGAGCATCCGGCGGGGTTGTATCAAGGGTTACTGTTCTGGCTGCATCAACCCAGCTTGTTGTATTACCGGAATCATCAGACAAATACCCTGTAACAACAATATCTTTTATATTGTCTCCCGGCACTACACTGTAAGAACCTACATACCCCCCGGGCTCAACCTCGGCCATGTCGATACCTTTTTTGAAGCCGCCCATATCAAACCACGCCTTCATCCCCGGATCACCTTTTAATGCCACCTTAATTATATCGCCGGCTTTTTTTGGCTCTCCCTTTGAATCCTGCGCCAGCATCTCAATATGTGGCTTTCGGAGTACTTCAGCCTGTTTCACCGCTGGGATCGTTTTAACCATATCCCTGAAAAGATCGTCGCATGCTCTAAGCAATTGTATATCTCTTACATTCATAGCAGCGGCAATAATTGAAGCAACAATGCCGATAGGTGTGACGGAAACACCGCCTTCGTGTATGCGGGCCACATGCTGGCCTGACCACAGAAAATGTCCTTGTGTATCGTACATCTTTATCTCAGCGCCGACAGACACCTGTGAATAAACGCCTGCAAAGAGCTTGTCAAAATTTGATATGGTTCCAAAAATAACCGCATCTACGTTAAGTATCTCCTTAAGTTTTTCAGGCGATATTTTGTACACTTCAACAGGGTCGGCAAGTCCTGCTTTTCTGAGCAGGTGGTCAACACGAAACAGCTCCATGTCTTTATATGGCAGGGAGCTAAGATGGTTATAAAAACCTCTGCGCACGGCTTCAGCCCCTTTTTGGCTTTTTGATTCATCAACAAAGGGAAGAACAGCCACTGTCCGCGGCATATGCTTTTCCATATATGGATCAACCTTATAAGTTCCTTTAAAGGCGATCTCAATATTGGAAACAATAGCGGTTTTTTTACCCACAGCCACACACCCGATAAGATAAAGGCTTGCGAACATGATTATCGGCAATAAAAATATTATTATGTAATGTTTTCTTTTCATAATATTGACAGCCTCATATAAAACCTTTTTTACGCTTTTATCATAGTTTGATGAACTCGTAAAAAGTCCCGAAATCGTCATGCCGGACTTGATAAGCCTGC
>JASEIZ010000162.1 GCA_030017395.1 Desulfobacterales bacterium
AAACGCTTTAAAATTTTAACTTCCTGATAATCCTGCCGCATATATCATCTATGCTGCGATTGTCCGTATCAACAGAAAAATCCATTGCGCTTTCATAAAGCGGCTTTCGATTCGAAAGAGTTTCTTCGATCTCTTCAACCAGACCCTTTGATGTTAAAGAGGGTCGCAGCTCTTCTGTATTTTGATCCTGCAAAATTCTTTCTTTAATGGTTTCAGGCGTTGCTTTCAACCATATAATCGTTCCGCTGTTTTTCATCAGCTCTACATTCTCAATATCGAGGATTACACCGCCTCCTGTTGCTACTATATGTTTATCAAGAGCGCCAATCTCTTTGAGAACAGCTTTTTCCTTTGCGCGAAACGAACTCCATCCCTCTTTGGATACAATTTCAGCAATCGTCATACCATACCTGTCAACCAGTTCCAAGTCAGCATCAATAAATGACCATCCAAAGGTCTGAGCAAGAGATTTTCCCACACAAGTTTTACCTGTGCACCTGAATCCTATCAAAAATATGTTCATAATAATTTCAGTTTAAAAACCTTTATCACGTTTTCGTACTTTCGTGTTTTCGTGATTGTTGTTTAATACATTTTTCAGGCATACAGATTTTTAAAAACATTCCAGAAATCAGGAAAAGACTTTTCAACACATCTTTCGTCTTTGATGACAATTCCGGGAACTTTAAGCCCTGCAAGCGCAAAACTCATGGCTATTCTATGATCTCCATATGTATCAATCATGGCACCGCAAGGCCTGCCGCCTTTGATAGCTAAACCGGTATCATTGCAGCTTGCCTTGATATCCATCTTTGAAAGCTCATTAACCACAGCAGCCAGGCGATCACTCTCCTTTGCCTTCAAATGCGCCACGTTTTTAATAAGAGTTGTACCTTTGGCAAAAGCCGCGACAACAGCCAGGGTAGGAACTATATCCGGCATGTCAGCCATGTCAACCTCAACTGCAGAAAGCGGCCCGCCGGAAACGGCAATTCCATCCTTTTCATGAAATACCCTGCACCCCATTGCTTCAAGTACTTCTGTAAAACGGACATCGCCCTGCCGTGACGTTTTTGCAATCCCTTTAACCTTGATCCTTGATCCGGTTATGGCGGCTGCAGCCCAGAAATATCCTGCCTGTGAGCAATCCGGTTCCACCATATACGAACCTGCCCTGTATGTCTGCCGGCCATCGATCGCAAACCGCCTGTATCCATCACGCAGAATCTTAACTCCAAAACTTGCCATTATATCAACGGTCATATCCACATATGGTCTGGAAACAGGACCCTCAGTAACGGTTATTGTAATACCATCTTTTGTATACGGCGCTATTAAAAGAAGGGACGAAAGATACTGGCTGCTTATCTCGCATTTCAGCGACAAAGCGCCGCCCTTTACTTTCCCCCCTTTTATCTCAACCGGAGGGCATCCATTCTTGTTAATGCTGCAGGCAGAAACTCCGATCTGGTTTAAACCGTCTAAAAGATCGCCAACAGGTCTTTCAAGCATGCGCTCTGTGCCTGTAAGCGTATATATACCGTCTCCAAGAGCGGCCACTCCGGTTAAAAAACGCATGGATGTTCCGGAATTTCCAAGATAGACAGGATCGCTGCAAGGCTTTAACACCCCACTTGTTCCATGTACCTCTATTTTGTTCTCAAGTTCCTCTATCTTGACGCCGAGTTGTCTGAGAGCATTCAGGGTAAGCAAAGTATCTTGACTTTTCAGGCAGTTGTGCAAAGTGCAGATTCCATCAGACAGAGCCGCTGCAATCAGAATCCTGTGCGTATAGCTCTTTGAGCCTGGGACTGTAACTTCAACACTTTTTTTTGTTTTTTGCGATTTTATCTTGATCATTTTCTATAATCGTTCACCGCAGAGCCGCAGAGGCCGCAAAGAAGTTTATTTTTTTTAAATTGTCGTGAGAGGCGACAATTTAAAAGCTAAGCTATCTGACTGTACAGTCCAAAGTTCTTGTAACCCATTGATATTATTAGAGTCGCAAACCATGCGCCGTCATTCCCGCGAAGGCGGGAATCCAGAATATTATCAATAGGATACAAATCTGGATGCCGGATCAAGTCCGGCATGACGAGAAAACTTTGGAATCTCAAGTATCTGATATAAATGCAATATATCCTCGATATGACAATTTTACTAATGAGTTTCTTTTTGTTTTACGTCCTCTCACACGCGGCGCACCTGCTGCGACGTGTCGCTATCACGGCGAGAGCGCCTGCGCTGCACGTGCGTCTCGGCGGTGAGATATATATTTTTCTTGTTTATCCTGTTATCCTGTCAGAATTTTTCAAAGGGCTAACGTGTTACCTGCTATCTGTCTTCAGGACATCCAACAAGATGCCATAAAATCAGCCTGCTATAAACTGACAGCTTCTTTTTTATGCCTGCGTGCATTCCTATCGTGGCAACAACCCCTGCCAGACTTAAAATTGTGTTTATCAATAGCCTGACAAAAATAATAAAGCGGATAAGCGGATAAGAATTCTTGTGCCATTTTTTAAAATAGATATAACGTGATCTGTAAAACATTACCCTGGAACCGGCATTATGGCCTACAGTCTGCCCCTGGATATGAAAAATTTTCGCTGATGGAACAAAATATATTTTCCAGCCATCCTGCTTCATCCTGTATGCCCAATCAGTTTCTTCAAAGAAAAAGAAATATCTTTTATCAAGCAGGCCGACTTCATCCATAGCCTTTTTTCTGACCATCAAACAGGCTCCGATACATGAATCCACCTCAACAGGTTTTTTATATTCTCTTCTCTTCCCAGGAAATTTTCTGGGAAATAATATCTGCAGAAGGCTCTCATTAAAAACCAGAGAGTGTAAGCCCGGAAAATTGGCAACAGAGTTTTGTTTTGATCCATCCTGATTAAGAAGCTGGCCGCATGCCATGCCTGCATCAGAATTTTTTTTCATAAAATCGAAAAGGGCTTCAACCGATCCGTTCGTGAGAATCGTGTCTGTATTTAGCAGTAAAGCATACCGGCCGCGCATCCTTTCCAGGGCAACGTTGTTGGCAGCAGCAAAACCTAAGTTTTTATTGTTTTGGATAATTTTTACATCAGAATAATTTTGTTTAACAGCCTCCACGCTTCCATCTATAGATGCGTTGTCAACCAGCCATATTTCAAATGATATATTTTTTACAGTCTCATGGATTGATCGGATACAGTCTAATAAAAGTTTTTTAGTATTCCAGTTAACAATTATAATAGAAACATCCATGCGAGATCCTAAGTAAACAATTTTGAATTTTGAATCCTCAGTTTTGAATTAATCACGAAAACACGAAACAATGCCCGGGAATCAAATATCCTTGTTTTTCGTGTTCAGGCTCTCAGGCAACAGCCAATTGGCGAACTTCCTTATGAATTTTCTCGGAGAGGGTATCCTCGGCAATGTCTATATCATAGTCCATCTGTAGACCAAGCCAGAAGGAAGGAGAATTGCCGAAGTAGGTGCTCAGGCGAAGAGCTGTGTCTGCCGTAATGCTTCTTTTTCCATGAATGATCTCGTTGATTCTGCGAGGAGAGACACCAAGGTCTCTACCAAGTTGATTCTGACTGATCTTCATAGGTTTGAGGAATTCTTCAAACATAATCTCGCCGGGATGTACCGCTGGTATTTTTCTCATTATATCACCTCAATGATAATCAACAATCTCAACATTGTATGCATTTCCATCTTGCCATTTAAAACAAATCCGCCATTGATCATTAATACGAATACTGTGCTGTCCTTTTCTTTTTCCAGATAGAGCTTCAAACCGATTTGCAGGTGGAACTCTTAAATCTTGAATCGTTGAGCTTCGATTCAACATTCTGAGCTTCCGAAACGCAATCTGCTGGATATTTGTCGGTAGTTTTTTAGAAAACTGCCTATCAAAAATCTTTTCCGTTTCTTTGCATTTGAAACTTTCTATCATCGCAACATCATATTATAACGCATAACGTTATAAGTCAAGATATTTTTTAGTTAACGAATGCTCTTTGTATTCGGGTTGTTTACGCTAAAGGCTGAAGTGCTCTATCAGTTTTCAGTCTAACAGTCTAAATGCCTATAGCCTATCTACCTGAATTGTGTTCTTCGTGGTCTTTGTGGTAAAAAATTATAGACATTGCTGCGTCAAAAACCTGATCAACAGTGATCTGTTTCATGCATTCAATTGTTTTGCACTGCCTTTTAAAACAGGGGCTGCATTCCAGATCTGCCCTGATAATTGTATGACCAGGCCCAAACGGACCGGTTCTCCACGGCGCTGTGGGTCCGAAAAGAGCCACAACAGGCGTTCCCACAGCTGCGGCTAAATGCATTGGGCCTGTGTCGGTCGAAACAACAATAGATGCTTTTTCATAAAGCGCAGCCAATGTTTTCAGGTCTGTCCTGCCTGCAAGATTGGCGGCCCCGGCTTTCATGTTTGAAATAATATTCTCAATTGCTTCGCTGTCTTCACGGCTTCCTGTAAAAATTACATCAGCATTTGCCTGCTTGATAAACCTGTCTGTAAGGTTTGCAAATTTCAGATTATCCCATAGTTTTGTTTCCCATTTTGCCACTGGATTTATTGCAACAAGAAGTTTTGGCGTTTTTATGCCGCAGTCAATCAGCAGATTATTTGCAGCATTGTGATCCTGGTCTGAAATCGGAACATTAAATACAGCTTCACGAGAATGAATTCCTATGGATTCTAAAAGCATCATACCTCTGGTCAGAGCGTGAACCTCCATGTCAACCGGCTTAATACGTTCATTTAAGAACATATAACTGTGTTCCTGGTGTTCCATGCCTTTGTCAAAACCGATTTTTCGCTCTCCCCTGGCCAGCGCTATTAAAACCCCGCTTTTAAGCAGAGCCTGGAAATCGAGTATCAGATCATATCGAGTGTCCCGCAGCTCTTTAATAAAACCGCATGCCTCTTTGATGTTTTTAAGGAAGAAACGCCCCGCAAGCCCTTTCAGCCATGTCTTTCTTTTTGAAACAATTATTCTATCAAGCGCTTTATGGCCTTTAATAACGCTATGTGCAGCCTCTTCCACAAGCCATGTAATATGTGCGTC
>JASEIZ010000163.1 GCA_030017395.1 Desulfobacterales bacterium
GTTCACGGTTCAAGGTTAGAGAGCGATGAAGATTGAACGGTTTGAATATATTGACCAGTCTGCCTCGCAAGCTCGGCGAGCGTCCAGGGGCATGGCAACTGGCACGTAAATTGGCTCGAAAAGTGCAAAGTAGCCAACCGTGAACCGTGAACCGTGAACCAGACAACCTGAGTAGTTATAATAGCTGAACTATTAAGGGAGTTAAGAATAAATGTCTCTTGAGGATCAAACATCATTACAAAAAAATATACTGGTGGTCGATGATGATCAGGATTTTCGCTGGGCAGTTGGAAATATCCTTCAGGCAGATGGATATACAGTGACACAGGCGCAGGATGGTGAAGAAGCGCTGAAGTTGCTGGAGCAATATGTTCCTGATTTAATTTTATTAGATTACAGGATGCCCGGACGTGATGGTATTTCTATTTCTGCGGATATAAAGAAAATTATTCCAGCCTTGTCGATTATTATAATCACAGCCTATGCTGAGATAAGGTTTGCCGTAGATGCTATGAGGGTTGGTGTATACGATTATGTTACAAAGCCAGTAGATAATAACGACCTTCTTTTTACAATTAAACGCGCTCTGGAAAAGCAGGAACTTGTTTATGAGGTTGAGCGTTTAAAAAACGCCTTGAATGAACAGTCATCACTTTGCAAGCTTATGGGTAGCAGCAAGCGAATCAGGGAACTTTTCAATCTTGTAGAGAAGGTTGCTCCAACATCATTTACTGTTTTGATAGAAGGAGAAAGCGGCACCGGCAAGGAGCTTGTAGCTCGTTCGATTCACGAACTGAGTGGGGTAAAGGATGGCCCTTTTATAGCAGTGGACTGTGGCGCAATTCCTGATAGTCTTATTGAAAGCGAACTATTCGGTTATATGAAAGGAGCCTTTACCGGAGCTTACACCGACAAACCAGGGCAGTTTGAACTGGCTGACAAAGGCACTCTGTTTTTAGATGAAATCGGCAATCTCCCTTATCAGGCGCAGCAAAAAATTCTTCGAGTAATGCAGGAGCGTTGTATTCAAAGATTGGGAGCGAAAGAGGCTAAATCCATTCAAGTCCGTGTTGTTGCAGCTACAAATCAGCCTTTGGAAAAAGATATAGAGTCCGGGAAGTTCCGTTCCGACCTCTATTTCCGCTTAAAGGAATTTGCCATTAAAGTTCCAGCACTCAGAGAAAGAAAAGAGGATATCCCCTATCTTGCTTATAGATTTATGAATGAAGTTCAGCAGGAACTCAAAAAAAAATGTCAGGGGATTTCTAAGGCGGCTCTTCAATTACTGGCCTCATATCCATGGCCTGGAAATGTTCGTGAATTGCGAAATGTTATACGCCAGGCCGTGCTTATAAGCGAGGAAAATGTTTCAATTGAACCGATACACTTTGTATTTGGTTCTAATATCATACATTATACTTCAGAAATAAAGGCCTCTATCCCTGACAACGATATGGGAAAAACTCTCTCGGACATAGTTAAGTCTATCTCCCAAACTGTGGAAAAAAAGATAATAACCCAGATGTTAACCGAAACAAAAGGGAATAAAAGCGAGGCAGCCCGCAGACTTGGCATCGATTATAAAACTTTGCTTAGAAAGATTAAGATATATCAATTGAAGATTGAAGAATGAAGATTGAAGATTTAAAGAAGAGGACAAAAGAATTTGCTCATCGTTGCGTTAAGCTGGCGATGGCTTTGCCTGAAACCTATTTAGGTAACCATATTCGGGGGCAGCTAATCCGGTGTGCCACATCAGTTGCTTCCAATTATCGGGCAACCTGTCTTGCACAATCAAAGGCCAGTTTTATTTCAAAGTTGAGCATTGTTTTGGAAGAAACTGACGAATCATATTTTTGGTTGGAATTCATTATTGATGAAAAAGTATTGAAAAGAAAACTTGTAGAACCTTTGCTGAAAGAAGCAGACGAATTGACAGCGATTTTTATTTCTTCAAGAAAAACCGCCAGGAAAAGAAATTGACAATTGCGAATACTTCTGGAGTCAATCTTCATTCTTCAATCTTGATGGTCTCGTAAAAAGTCTTGAAATCGTCATGCCGGACTTGATCCGGCATCCAGAACGCATTGAATTTACTGGATTCCGGCTTTCGCCGGAATGACGGAAAAGAGAACTTTTCGACTTTTTACGAATTCATCAACACTTAACACTTAAATAATATTAACTATATTAAAAACCTCCAGGCATCTTGCGACACCTGGAGGTAGCTTATTCGACTATTGAGCGGTCGAATTTTTGATTAATCAGGAATAATCTTGATGTAATCCCTTTTGAACATTTCCCATGTCCCAGCTTTAGGATCATACTTTGACTCGCTAAAGCAGAACCAGTTCTCATCATCCTGTCCGGGATAATCACTCTGATAGTAGAACCCAGGATAACGGGTCTCTTTACGGAACTGGATATGACGCAGATGGGCTTCGACGGTCCAGATGCGATGATAGATCTCCCAGCATCTCATCAGCTCATGAAGATCTCCGGCAGCCAGCTTCTCGCAGTCCTCACGCATTGTCTGGAGTAAATCCATGCAAATTTCCAGATTCTTGGTGCTGGTCTGATAGAATGTGGCTGTGCCGGCTCCATATTCATGGGTAGCCTTCATAAGCCTCATCGCCATTCCGGCAGGCTTGAGATAATTCGGGTTAATATCAATTGCTGTTGTATATCCACAATGATCAAGGAATGTATTCACCGGTTTGTACACCATGGCGACCAGCTCTTCTTTTGTCTTGCTCAGGGTCGGCGTAAAATCAGCATGATCCTTAGCGTATCTTGCCATAGCCTTGCCGGTAGTACGTCCCTCAGCATGTGAGCCGGATGAGAACTTGTGGCCTGAACCGCCGACACCGTCACCGGCTGTAAACAGACCGTCAACGGTTGTCATGCGGTTGTAAATCTTGCCGTTGGCTGCTTTAATCTTGTATGAATCCGGCACCCAGTCAAGATCCGGCCCGGAAGTCCAGAGACCGCAGCAGCCGGAATGTGACCCTAACAGATACGGCTCGGTCGGCATAACTTCGGAATTCAGCTTTTCAGGCTCGCAGTTCTGCGCACACCACAGATTGGCCTGCCCGCATGTCATGTCGAGAAAGTCTTCCCATGCCTCTGACTCAAGATGTTTGAGCTCTTTCTTGTCCAGCTTAGCGCCAAGCGTTGCAAGAGCTGTAACAGTGTCCATTATGATCGGACCGCGGCCTTCCTTCATTTCAAACAGCATCAAATGGTTTCGCAGGCATGTCGGTGTAATGGCTGCTGTTCCATAAGGAGCATATTTCTGAAGCTCTGCCTTGGCGGCATCACTCGCAACATAATTCTCCCCAAGACCGTTTATTGCTTTAGCCTTAAACAGCAGGAACCATGCGCCCACAGGACCATAACCATCCTTAAAACGGGCCGGGGTGAAACGGTTTTCCATCATGGTAAGCTCTGCGCCAACCTTCATGCACATGGTGTATGTAGAACCGGCATTCCATACAGGATACCATGCACGGCCCTTTCCTTCACCAACGCTTCGAGGCTGATAAATGTTAACAGCGCCGCCGCAGGCAACCATCATGGTCTTGCACTTGATTATGTAAACCTTGTTTTCACGAACCGAAAAACCAACAGCGCCGGCAATTCGATTCTCTTCATTAGCATCCAGAAGAAGCTCAACGATAAAACAACGTTCTAAAATGTTTTCTTCTCCAAGAGCTAACTTGGCGGCCTCGGCAACGATCCTCTTATAAGATTCGCCGTTGATCATGGCCTGCCATTTACCTGTGCGGACAGCTTTAGCGCCGGACTTTAATGTCCCCATAGCCTGGCCCTTCTTGCCGTCAAGGGTTTTCCCTTCTTCAGATTTCTTCCATATCGGCAGACCCCATTCCTCAAACAGATAAACAGAATCATCAACATGACAGCCCAGGTTATAAATCAGGTCTTCACGAACAATGCCCATCAGATCGTTACGTACCATGCGGACATAGTCCTCAATTGAATTTTCACCGATATAAGTGTTGATTGCCGACAAGCCCTGAGCAACAGCGCCGCTGCGCTCCATGGCAGCCTTATCGCACAGCAAAACTGTCTGGCCTTCAGACATCCATTTCTTTATTTCAAAAGCAGTTCCGCAGGCAGCCATACCGCCGCCAACGATCAGGATATCAACTTCCCGCTCTTCAACTTCCGGATCTCTTACGGCTTTGATCTCACCCAAAGGTTTATTTGGTATTGCCATATTATATCCTCCTTAAAAATATTTTATTCATGATTAATCCTTTTACTGTGGATCCAGATAAATAATAAGTTTACACTGTAGCAGGTTTTGGGATAACATAGCCGTCAGCTTCTTCGGTACAAAGCAGTTCACTTTCGATATCCTTTCCTTTCATATCCTTATAAGCATTGGCGGTTCCCTCTGGAGTCGTCCTGATGGGGAACTTAAAACGTTTAATAAGTCCGTTTCTGAACTTGCATGTCCACATAACATCCTCTGTTCCCAGCATAGGCACTATGCTGCTTCCCAGAGGCACAAAGTCGGAATAACCTCTAACCTCTATTGCCTGGGTAGGACAAATCTTTACGCATGAAAAACATTCCCAGCACTGATCAGGCTCCTGATTATATGCCTTCATAGCGTTAGGATCCAAAACCATCAGATCATTAGGGCAAATGTACATGCAAGCTGTTTTATCCCCACCCTTGCAACCATCACATTTTTCTTGAATTACAAAACTTGGCATCAATATACCTCCTAATTTTGCTTTGTAAGATTATTGTTGTGAAATTTCAGTCAATTTTTTTAAATGTTTTTGCACCTCCCTTCATAATAGCGGCTCAAAAGTTAAGTATTCAGCCAGCTTAAATTAATATTGTTAAATAAGTTTTCTTAACAAAAAACATAAACAATAATTAGGTTGAAAAATTATAATATATCCTGTAAAATCAATAGCATATTATACATACAACTAGACTTGATGGTCTCGTAAAAAGTCAAAAAATACCGTTTTACGTCATTCCGGCGAAAGC
>JASEIZ010000164.1 GCA_030017395.1 Desulfobacterales bacterium
CTGGCAACTTTAATCTCCGAAACTTGCAGAGTTAAAGTCGATACGGATTCACTTTTTGATATACAAGCCAAACGTATACATGAGTACAAAAGGCAACTTTTGAATGTGATGTGTATAATATATCAATATTTAAGGTTAATCGAAGATAAAAAAATACCATCTGTTCCAAAAACTTATATTTTTGCAGGTAAGGCTGCGCCGGAGTATTTTATGGCGAAACTAATAATAAAGTTTATCAACAATGTAGGTAAAGTTATAAACAACGACAAAAGAGCCAATAATTATATGAAAGTTGCTTTTATTCCGGACTACCGTGTTTCTTTGGCAGAAAAAATCATTCCCGGCGCTGATTTAAGTGAACAAATATCAACCGCAGGTATGGAAGCATCCGGAACCGGAAATATGAAGTTTGCAATGAACGGCGCTCTTACAATCGGCACTTTGGACGGCGCTAATGTTGAAATTATGGAGGAGGTCGGATCTGAAAATATTTATATATTCGGATTAAAGGTTGAAGATATTTCTAAGCTGCGAAACTCTTATAATCCTTTGGATTTATACAATAAAAATCCTATGGTAAAACGAGTTATGGATACTATAAACTCTGATATGTTTTGTAAAAGTAAACCTGGTCTTTTCAAGCCCATATATGAAAAGATACTTTATAATGGCGATCATTATTTTTATCTTGCGGACCTTCAATCTTATATAAACACACAAGAAAAGGCTTCGAAAGATTATACGAATCGTTCAATATGGGCAAGAAAGGCTATTTTGAATGTAGCTCGAACAGGCAGATTCTCAAGCGATCGAACTATTTCAGAGTATGCGCGTGATATCTGGAAGATTATATAAACAGAAATTTACAAACTCATTATAAGCTTAGCTTGAGACAACATACAATTAAGTTTAAAAGCAGATTAAACTCTCGCATAGGTTGGCGTAAGGAAATAACTTATTAAAGTAAACTGGTAATTCGAGGCAAGAAGCCGGCAACGGCTAAGAAATATTCACTAACCGGCAAATAAGTTGATAAGTTTAATACGTTCCTTATGCCCCAATCTCTCAATTATTATTTCTTACGATGATAATATTTTATTGAGACTTTGCTGACTTGTGGTTGCATAAAATCCTTGACTCAATGTATATGCCTCGGATATACACACTTCATGGATGAGATCAACATTCTTGGTGAATGTTCAGATTTTGAATGGGATGAAGGCAACTTTCTCAAGAACTGGGAAAAACATGGTGTGACTGCCTCAGAATGTGAACAAATCTTTTTCAATCATCCTCTTGTGAGCGGAAAGGATTTAAAACACTCCAAACAAGAGTATCGGCATTACGCTTTAGGCCATACTGATGGTGGAAGGCATTTGTTTGTGGTGTTTACGATTCGAAACAGGTTCATCCGAGTAATCTCTGCCAGAGACATGAATCAAAAAGAAAGAAAGGTTTATGAAAGCTTATGAAAAAAAATATTCCAAAATTCAAATCTGAGGATAAAGAACGTGATTTTTGGGCAACTGCCGATTCAACCGAATATATTGATTGGGAAAAGACCGGAAAAACTGTTCTTCCGAACCTCAAGCCTTCCCTCAAAAAAATCTCCTTGCGCTTACCTGAATTGATGCTTGAAGAACTCAAGGCGTTGGCCAATAAACGTGACATCCCATATCAATCGCTAATGAAAATGTTTTTGGCTGAGCGCATCGAACATGAATTGAAATCGGCAAACCGTTGACAAGGTATATCAATCGCATCAACATGGACTGGGTCAGATAACCGGTTTGCGGTTCATTTTTGATGATATGTTCGAAAAAAAGAATTTAATAAACCATGGAAAATATATGTTTGCGATCTCCGTAAAAGACCAAAAATAAAATGAGAAACGCATAAAATCATGGGCGTCCCGCTGTACGCGTCCAGGTGAGAAATACGTTATGCGGAGAACCTTTTGCTCAGTTACGCATTATAAACAAGATGGCAGTTTCCTGATTGTTCATACGCTATTGTGGTAAAAAGATGATTTCATTTATACGACAATTTAAACATTTAAGAAGCTTTCTATTCTTATATTTAATCATAGGTGGATTAGTAGTCTATCTGTTAAGTGCCGCCATGGAGGCAGTCTTTATCTATCCGGTGAAAATGAGTCCTGGTTGGTGTGTAAAAACTATGGATGTAGAGGGAAAATATGGATATTATAAAAAGTGTATCAGATTTAAAAACAAAATAGAGGAGCTTAAAAATGACCACAATCAAACCAAGCATTTAGAAGCATTTATGAGCATTTATGGAGGGCATTTATGGGACGCTCCTTCATATGTTGACACAGGGAGATGGGGTCTGTCTTTGACACTTGTTGTTTAATCGGCCAAGATCCAAGAGGGTATGGAAGTTTAAGATCACAGTATAAGGATTCATATTATGCGACTCCTTTCTTTATTAAGAAATTTGAACCCAGGTTGACTATATTCCTGATCGCCCGAAGTAATCTACCAGTATGCCTGGGTTATTGCTTCCAATACCATCAACACCAATATCGACAAAAGGCTTAACAAGATCTGGAGTATCTATATTCCATATAAAAACCTTCAAACCGTTCTTATGAGATAATTCAACAAATTCCGCGTCAACAAAATTATATTTCATAACCAGCGCGTCAGCCGATGCCTGATCTGCAATACTTGTGTCAACAGGACATCCAACCATGAGAACGCCTGTTTTAATATTGCTATCTATTTCCTTAACGTTTTTTACAAGTCTGTGCCAGAATGAAATAACATAAACATTGTCTTCAAAACCGTTCTTTTTTATCTGTTCAACAACTATTCTTTCCGTATCTTTCTCCTTAAGCTCAATTACAAGCTTAACCTTTTTATCAGTTAATTCCATAACCTCCTGAAGAGTTGGAACAGACTCACCCTTTCCAGCATCATATTTTTTTAGTTCAGATAAAGTATAATTATTAACCTGTCCGGTTCCGTTGGTCGTCCGGTCAAGAGTTGAATCATGTATTACAATTAGTTCTTTGTCCTTGCTCAGATGCACGTCAATTTCCACAGCATCTACACCAATATCCATTGCCTTTTTGATAGATAACAGAGTATTCTCCGGCTCAATAGCCGCAGCTCCGCGATGTCCCATTATCATCATATTATTTATTCTCCATTAAACTCTTTAATTAAGATACAGTTGATTATTTTTATAATTCTACCATAAAAAACAGCTTAAACGCAAATATCTCAATCCTACCGAGAAGCATATTAGCAGTTAGGGAAACTTTCGGGCAAGAGTTGGGGACAGGGGATATGTTGTTCGAATTCCATTTATCAGCCGGTGGAACCCCGCCCGAAAGCGGGGCTGCGGCTAATACCTGTAAGAATCGGGTTTAAATGGCCCGTTAATCGGCACTCCCAGGTAATCGGCCTGGAACTGGTTGAGTTTTGTTAGTTTTACACCAAGCCTGCCAAGATGAAGCCTTGCCACTTCTTCATCCAACTTTTTGGGAAGAGTATAAACCTTCCGCTCGTATTTTTTTGATGCAAGCTCAATCTGTGCGAGACATTGATTTGTAAAACTATTGCTCATTACAAAGCTTGGATGCCCTGTTGCGCATCCAAGATTTACCAGCCTTCCTTCAGCAAGAACAATAATGGATCGTCCTGATTTAAGCGTCCACTTGTCAACCTGTGGTTTAATCTGCTCCTTTTTACAATCCGGATTATTATCCAGATAGGTCATCTGAATTTCGTTGTCAAAGTGACCGATATTGCAGACAATTGCCTCGTTTTTCATTTGTTCCATATGCTCGCCGGTAATCACGTGGTAACATCCTGTGGCGGTAACAAAAATATCTCCGATCGGCGCTGCAGTTTCCATAGTTACGACCTCATATCCTTCCATAGAAGCCTGAAGAGCACATATGGGATCGATCTCGGTAATAAGCACGCGTGCGCCGTAACTGCTTATAGACTTTGCACATCCCTTGCCGACATCTCCATAACCGCATATTACTACTACTTTGCCGGCAAGCATAATATCGGTGGCGCGTTTAATTCCATCAGCCAGAGATTCCCGGCATCCATAAAGATTGTCAAACTTTGATTTTGTTACCGAGTCGTTTACATTAAAAGCAGGGAAAAGAAGTTCGCCGCTCTTTGCGAGATGATAAAGCCTGTGAACGCCGGTAGTGGTTTCTTCGGAAACACCTCTTATTTTTGATGCGATTTTTGTCCAGCGCTTAGGGTCCTGCTCATAGCTTACCTTCAACCGCTCTATAAGACACTGCATGTCACGGCTGTCATAAGCCTTATCTAAAAGAGCGGGGTTGTTTTCTATTCTTACACCCTCATGAACGTATAGGGTAGCATCTCCGCCATCATCGACAATAAGATCAGGGCCGCTGTTGTCAGGCCATGTAAGGGCCTGTTCCGTACACCACCAAAAATCTTCGAGAGTTTCGCCTTTCCACGCATATACCGCAGCAAGCCCTGATTTGGCAATTGCGGCAGCAGCATGATCCTGTGTTGAAAAAATATTGCACGTGGCCCATCGAAGATCGGCTCCAAGCTCCTTTAGTGTTTGAATAAGCATTGCGGTCTGAATGGTCATGTGTAGGCTTCCCATGATCTTCATTCCTTTTAGAGGCTTTTCATGCCCGTATTTATTCTGGACCGCCATAAGACCCGGCATTTCATTTTCTGCAAGTTTCATCTCTTTGAATCCGAAATCCGCAAGTGAAATGTCGGCTACTTTATATGGAAGAGAGGGCTCTATCTCTAAAAACCCATTTAAATCCCTCATTACTTTTAAAACAGACATTTTATTATTCTCCTTAGATGAGCTATTAGCTTTTAGCAATTAGCGGTTAGCTCTAATTATTTCAAGTGGTTATCAGCGATTCGATTCCTAACCGATTTTCTGTGATTTCTTTGTATTTAAAGCTATCTGCGTTCATCTGTGTAAATCTGTGGCT
>JASEIZ010000165.1 GCA_030017395.1 Desulfobacterales bacterium
TTATTTTTGGGCATAACGTACCCCAAAAATTTTCTTGACTTTCAACGGATTAACTAAAATGCCGCTTAAAATGTTGTTGAAGTCGTGGGCAATACCGGCGGAAAGCTGGCCTACCGCTGCCAGCCGTTCTTGCTGCACCATTTTGTCTCGTGTTTGTTTGAGCTCAGATAAGGCCATTTGCAATTTGGCATTACTATTCTGCAAGTTCTCCGTTGCTTTTTTATGGTCATCGAAAAGACTGTCAAGCTCTTCCTTGATTAGTTTAATGGACTGAAAAAGAATGTAAAACGGGTGCTGCTCATCAAAATTAAAACTGCTATCAACACCCTCCTGCTCCAAGTTGATACTGCCGATAAAGGCCAACAATTTTTCAATGTTATCCTGGTTTGGTTTCGGAGAATCCGCCACCTTGTAATGTTTTTGCTCTTTAGCGGAATCCCCGAGTTTATCTCGCCTGATGATGTCTAACGCGTGGTTGAAATCCTGAGCGATTTCAACCTTAAAAGGCAAAAAAGGCCTGCCCAAATGCGCCGCTGTACGTGTAAAAGTGTTGACGCCGTAAATGATATACATCCGTAACGGGTATTGCTGGTGCCAATTTTTTAGCGATTGTATGTATTCAATGCGTCCCATGCGGCTTGCGCCTTTTTGCCGGCTTAGATCGACAATGATATATTTTATGGTAGAACCTTCGGGGAGCGACGCCTGGCACAAAGCTCGCCTGCGTTCAATAAACGGAATATGTTTAGTTGCCAGATATCCCTCGGATATTGTAAATAGAATATGCCTGTCGATAAAAAACGGAGCGATTGTAATATCCCGGCATTTGGATATTCCATGCATTGTCCGACATCAGCTCAATCGGTGTCAGAGAACGATCAGAACCGTCAAAACAAATGTGTTGATCTGGTATAAGAAAATCCTGTTTAAGATTATGTTGATCGCAAAGTTCCAAAGCCAGTTTAATGGCATCTTTGTAATGCTTGGCAATTTGGATATTCTTGCCGGCGGTGTTAAAATGTTTACCTATTTCAACCGCTATGGACAATGGAGGAGATAAATTACAAAAAAATCAATGATAGGAGACGCTTATCTTCGTTGGCATTGTTGATAAAACAGCTTCGTGCGGCCTGGGTTGATCCGTTTAAGCTGGCATAATCTTGAATTTGTATGTAGGGGCCATTTCCGTCTGATATGTGTTTTACAACTTCCTTCTTGAGCGCCGACGAATTTTGAACCCCCTTGAGATCAGCCTTCCCTGAAGGTGAGCTGTAAATTATTGAATTCCCTATAATAGAAAAATCAGCTACAAACGTATCGCTGACCTTCTTGTTAGTCCACTCAGAGCGGGAGAAAACTCTGAGTCCTGTGACCGGACAAAACAAATCCATTTTAAGACCCCATCTTTATTCAGGATTTTTGAAATTAACCCATAAGATTAAGGAGTTATGCCCATGAGGCCGAAATATTATGGCAGAAATCAGAAAAAACGTAAAGAATATATTCATCAAAGCGGACTTTTAGAGACCTTTGCACAACCCCCATTTTTGCTCAATTCTGGTCGTTGCGAGGAGCAAAGCGACGTGGCAATCTTGTGGATTATCAACAGGTTGTAAGATTGCTTCGCTCGCAATGACAATACTGGTGTTATGCAAAGCTCTCTTTTACTTTACTTGGATGCGGGTACCTTTTTATTATGTTCGAGTCTATTCAAGGTGTTCGTTTGATTGCTTCCGGTTTCTCCATTTTTTCCCTTCTATTTTTTCAATTGGATCATTTACGTATACTTTTCCGAGTCCAATCGGTGAAGTAAAAGTTCCACCTTTTTTATATTCACTAATTCCATCTGAAAAACCGAGATCTACAGGTACTTTACCTCTTCCGCCTTGCGCATCTACTACATAAAGCGGGCGCAGGAAACCTGTAGTGGATCCGCAAAGGTCTCTACAGATTTCTTTTCCTCTGTATACATCTGTCCTAAAATGACCTGTTCCCTCAACAAGGTCGGCATAATATAGATAATATGGTTTTATTCCCATTTTACCGAGGCCGTGTAACAGGTTTCTCATTACATCGGTGTCATCGTTAACCCCCCTCAGCAAAACAGTTTGATTTCCTATTGGAATGCCCAGTTCCCTTAAAGTTTTAACGGCCTGATAACTTTCGGGAGTTATTTCATTAGGATGATTGAAATGCGTGTTTATGTAAAGCTGCGGATCTTTAAGCGACCTGGGTGTATGTTTTCTTAGTACCTCGATTAGTTCTTTGTCTTCAATAATCTTTTGCGGCCAGACGCATGGGACCCTTGTCCCTATTCTTATCAATCCAAGATGTTGAATTGCCTTTAGTTTTCCCAGGATGTCATCAATTTTGTTATTGGGCATCAACAGCGGATCTCCACCAGAGATTAATACGTCCCTGATATCTTCGTGAGATGCAACGTATTCAATTCCCTTTTTTATATCCTCTATAGTTGGATTCTTACGGTCATCACCCACTTTTCTTTTTCTGGTGCAGAACCTGCAATACATTGAGCACTCGTTTGACATGAGCAATAAAACCCTGTCCGGATACCTGTGGACTATTGTCCTTGGTCCGCCAAGTGGAATATCTCCTTCCTCGTCCAGTGGATCTGCAGTCAGGTCCTTATAATGATCAAGCTCTCTTACACTAGGAATTGCCTGTTTCCAAATGCCGTCATTCATTTTTTCAATGAGACGGAGGTAATACGTATTTACTCTCATAGGATATTTGGCAATTACTTCTCTGAGTCTTGGGTCAACCGCTACCTTCCGACCGGCAAGCCATTTCTCCATGTCCTCGAACGTCCTTATAGAGTTTCTCAAAATTTCTTTGTATCCCATAAATGATCCTCCATTATTACTTCAACGTATAACAATAGTCGTTATTTCTCATATGTCAAATGCCGCAAATCACCGGCTGCAATTAAAGCGCAGCGGAATTTGCAGCCCGAGTGAACCGCAAAAGCGAGCGCATTCCCCGCTGCTTGTTGGAGCAAAGCGGAGCTCTCGTTCCAACCGGGCGGCGGGGATCTTCAATAATCCTCCCCCTGAAATCAAAAATATTTTTTAAATTTTATCCCATTTCCGGTAAAAACCGTTCGTGATTTTCTCGGCATGCGATTCGAATAACACATCCGCAGACAAGAAGTAAGTTTTAATAGTTGGGCATGTCACCTATGTGCCCTGCTGGGCGATTCAGGGCATGGGCCTGACTGCAACTGAGGTTGGCAAGCACCTCGGTCTGAGCAAATCCGCTGTCGGTCGGGCGGCCACTAGAGGGCAAGAACTGATCGTCGATCAATTCTTGCCCCTGAAAGAATAGAAACGCGCAATTTCAACCCCGTCCCCCTTTGTTCGTCCATTCAATTCTTATCGTTGAATATGATAATTGTTCTGATGCAGATAGATTCATTTTGTTTGTCCTCCATAACGATAAGTTCAGCGGTTTGCGGGGCGAAGCGATAGCGGAGCCCCGCAAATCCGCTGCACGACTTGTTATGTGTTTTCTATTGCTTCTGCATTATTACGATATATTCATTGTTCATAGTTGTTGCCTTTTTTCCCATTACATTTGTTGGGCTATTTTTACTTGGCATTCTTTTATTTGGTATATTTCTAATAAAAGTATTTTTATATTTAAATCCATATTCTTGGAATAAGGATTTTGTTATTTCATCAGTTGGTAATGTTGTGTCTTTTACTCTCCTGTTTCCTACTACATAACAAGCATATCCATTTTTTTTTATCACTTTAGAAACATTAGCAATTGATTTACTATAATCATCATAAAAACTATATACTTCTTTAGCTCTTTTCTCATCCTGTTCAGCTACTTTTTCAACAGTTGCATCTATAATATTAATACCTACCTTACTAATATTTTTTGCTTTTCCTCCCATAAGTTGGTTATCAATTTGACTTGCGTTTTCAATGCCAAGCCATTGATTTGATAAACGAGAAAATTGACCGTAAGCGACAGTTGTTCTACTATCTCCATAAGGCGGAGACGTTACAACTATATCAATAGAATCTTTTTCTATTTTTTCTATATCCTCACAAGAATTAAAGTCATAAATTATTGTTTTAGTATCTTTTCTTTTCTCAATATATTCTTTTAATCCTATTCTATTGCGTGCTAACTTAGAGCTTATAATTCCAAACACATCAGGTTTAAATTTATCTCTTTGTTTTTCTGGCATTCTATAAAGTTTAAACTCACTATTTCTTGTCAAACTGCTTTCTCTTACGGTTTCACTAAATGCTACCAAGAAAAACTTTTTAACCCTTTCGTCCTTAGTATTATCTATAAAGTTTTTAATAATCGCTAATTTTTCTTTTGTTTCATCTTTAAACCAAAATTCAATATTTTTGAAATCAGGAACAACCACATTAACTGTTTTGATGCCAAAATTTAATGAAAATAAAAAATCATTAAATTCTTTTAAGTATAAATCTAATATCTGCAATTCCATTATCGTAGTTTTAGCTTCGGCAATTAATCTTGCCATTGGGTTTAAATCTGTCCCAATTGCGTTGATTCCGTTCAAAGTAGCCTCAACAAGTGATGTTCCTGTACCACAATATGGATCGAACAATGTTTTTGCCTTTTTGCCGTAAAGATTAATAAGTCTGTTTGCAATTTGAGGTATCATCATTGCAGGATAGTTGTGATAGCAATGTGTGTATTCTTTAACATTTGCTGTTCTGAAATCCCAAGAAATATCAAGATATTTTTTTTCAGTATTCATAGTTTATATATCCTCTATTCTTTGAAACAGTAAAGGCAATTTATCTTCAAATGTTCTAAAACCTGTTCCGTGATTTCTTGCCATAGTTATTTTGTCATGCAATCTTAAATCAACTAATAAATTTCCTGTTTTAAACAATTCAGATCATTGCTGTCCAAAATAGCTTGGATTTTCAAGTTTCGGGTCAATAAAAACAGTT
>JASEIZ010000166.1 GCA_030017395.1 Desulfobacterales bacterium
GCAGGCTTATCAAGTCCGGCATGACGATTTCAAGACTTTTTACGAGACCATCAATGTTATTAAAAAGAGAGAAAAAAGATTCGCCGAAAAAAGGCATGGGGTTTGACCCGTCAGGCTTTCTCAGAACCGAGGACTTTCCGGCATTTCCCCCAGAATATTAATTCCTTCATCCACAAATTCACAAAAGAGAAGCTCCCTTTCTATTTGTGCCAGATGCTCTTTGGAAGGTTCTTCCATTTGCAATTGCCATTTAATCCAAAAGCATTTTCCAGTATAAGGCTTTCCGTCTTTTTCATAAATTAATGCTCCATGTCTGGCGCTTTTATCTGCGTGTTTTCCAAAGAATATAGCGGCTGCCAGAGCAGATGGCGCTTTAATCATGCGTTCATTAGAAATAATAACCGCTTTGTATATATGTAGTTTCATAATTCCCCGCAGCAAGCTGGGAACGCCCATTGGATTGTTGGTTTACAAAAAACGCGTTAGCTATTGCAGTTCATGACAGCAAAGAGTCTTATTCAACCACCCAGACCGTGCAGTTTCGCGCATAGTTGACGATCTTGCTGGAAACGCTGCCGAAAAGGAATTCCTGGCTTCGTGAAAGCCCTTGTCTTCCGACAACTACGGTGCTGTATTCGGCTTCGTCTTTTTCTTCCAGGATGCAGGTCGCCATGGAGGGACAGTGGCGCATTATAGAGCGAACCGAAACCACGCTCGGATCAAAACCGCCTTGTATCAATATCTGACGATAGTCTTCAAGCATTTCATCGACTTTGTTTTTATGCTGGTCGAGCCACTTGTCTCTATCTTCCAAAGTGGGAAAGTAATCTTCTTCGGGTTCAGGAATTACATGCAGGACAGACACCCTGAAGCCCTCGGCGCCTTCCAGAAGTTTAGCCACATATAAAACAGCTCGACGAGCATTCTCCGACTCATCAACCGCAATAAGAATATTCTTATTAAAAATATGCTCTTTATTCATGCTTTTTCTCCTTGAAAGTCTGTATAAAGCCTTCTAAATCTTCCAGCAACTGACCGGTGTTATCATAAAACCAGTTGGCGCCTTTTGAAAAATGCATTAGCGCCGTGTTAAGGGTTTCAGGTATATATGGATAAACCTTTTTTAAATTTGCCACGCGATTGTGAAAAACAATATTAACATCATCATCTGTCAGCGAACTTAAAGCAGGATGGTTTTGATTTTTAAGGTCAGTCATCATTAGATCGCCCATTCCTGTCAGAAATATTAAGATATTACCCAAACCAAAAAGATCATAACCATATATGTTCTCTCTATGACGGTAATTATAGTCAAAATCTATCCAGCGAAAATCTCCGCTGTCTCTGTCAATGAAAATATGATCTCTACGGATATCGCCGTGTTTTTCATTGTTTTCGTGTAGAAATTTAACAGCCCTGATACACTCAATATATTTACTTAAAATCTCCGGAAACCGTTCATAAAAATAAGTCTTATGATCAAGATTTAAACTTTGCACATAAGTATGGATATTTTTTCCATTGATTATGTCCAACACTCTAACAATATTACCCTTTTCATCTTCCACCGCGTATCCGTGCATGAAATTTTTATGACCTGCCACCAGTTTCAATATACGCGCTTCTTTTCTTGGGCTTCTAAAACACTCGAACGAAATGCCTGCTATATTAGCCGTAAATTTTTCATGAAAAACAAGCTTTATTATCTTCCTGCATCCATCGGTCAAATCAATCGATCTTTTAACCCAGAATTTTTCATCATCATCGAGGCCGAAACGTCCTTCCTTTGCATTGTGTAGAATCAGAAACGGCTTTTCATTAAGAACGACTATGCCTCCATATTCAACACGGAAAAAATCCGACGTGTCTTTGTAAATTTTAAACCGATAGCTTTCATGACGAGGAGATGTCCACCGCGCAACCATTTGATGAAGCATTTCTTGAGATATAGATGTTACCATAACTATTTCTATATTATTAAAGAACCCTGTAGCAAGAAGCTACGGGAAACTTGCTCACTATTGCGGTTAAAAAAGTCGGCCGGCGGAAATACGCTCTCTGGAAGATTTAAAAAATTTCTTTTAGGGAAAACGGAGAAAAAATAATCAAATGCCCGCAACCTCTTTGCTGCAATGCTTGCAAACATTGGCTCTCTTTTTGATTATTTCAGCGCAAAACGGGCATTCCCGCGTATAATGTCTTTCATGTATTTTTTTTATAGATTCATCGACCTGTTTTTGAATAAGCTGATTACCGAATTTTACATTTCTGATCGGATCGATCGACTCCAGACCTCCAATATCACCAATCATTTCGGCTGCTTTAAGCCGGACTCTTACCGGCTCTGTTGCATCTAAAAGCAATCTTAATATTGTGACGTCATCCTTTTCCACATAACAGCCGGCAAGAATTGAAAACCCTTTCTTTATAGCCTCTTTCAACATATCCTCCTGCATAAGGACCTGTTCGTCAACAACCTGCCCTGTTGCTCCTGATTGGCTGAACACAGGCATACATTCGAACGTTCCTGAACTTGGATAGCACATGGACCTGTAAGAAGCATTATGGCCATAATCTTCCTGTACTTTATTCCACCCCTGGTTATATAGTGAGCATTCATCATTAAAACATACAAACAGATATGGTTCACCCCATCCAAGGCCGTCGCCCATAGAAACAGGAGGCACCTCCCACAAGTTCATTTCTTTGCCGCAATGAGGGCATTTTGGTTTTTCCTGAGATAGTATCTTTTCTAAAACTTGTTCCTTTGTTTCAAAATTCATTGGGTTTCCTCTTAAATTGACGGTTTCGTAACGCAACAGCTATTGCCTAATATCTCGCATAATACCCTCTTTGATCAAACAGGTCAATAGTAATGACAAAATTAAGATTGCCACACAGCCATGATCAAAACATCCAAAAGGACGCCGATTGTTTGTTATACCTTTGACCGTTCCAACATAATCTGATATTAATTTTTTCGGAAGAACCATATGTTTTCTGGGATAACTCAGCAGAACAAGATATGCAACAATAGAACTTTGCACAATTGCCGCTATTTGTCTTTTTGACCGAAGGGAGAAACCTTAACAAGCTTAACCGTAAAAGAAAGAATTTTAAATAATTTGATTGTAAATTAACAAGAAAAACTCAATAATAACTAAATATCAAGGAAGGAAAAATGTAAGGCAAAATCGGCTATGCACCGGTACAAACACCTGCAAAAACATACAGGAAAAACCGAGGTCAAGATCAAGTTCCCATGAACCGCAATAGCGAGCGCATTCCCCGCGGCTTGCTGCGGGATTAGCGAGCGAATACAAAAATGACAAAATTCCTTACGGTCGAAGATTCCTCGCAGCTTGCTGCAGGGAACTTCAATAATTCAGACCAGATCACGCAGAATCCAGCTCCTGGAACACATCTCCTTTTGTTCCGGGGCGATACCATAACATTCACCCTTTCACTGCCCAGCAAAGAAAAGGGATGTGCCTGGATTCGCACAAACATAGGACATGCTAAAATCTCACGCAGGGAAATAATAAGAGAGGTTCATTACGATGAACCTCCTCTTGGACGCGACTGGTTTGATATCCCCATGACCAGGGTTGACGACCATCGCTTTAAGATTGTTCTCCCTCTTTGTGAGGTTGGCCATTTTCAGGCAAAGTGCATGTTTTCAAGCAAAGGCAAGCCTGATCCGATATGGCCGGCTGGTGAAAATACTGTTGTCAATGTTGAGCCGTCGGATACATGTTGTGCAAATATAATATATAATGCTTTTGTGCGGCAATTCGGGCCGAACAAAAAAGGCGGCAAAAAGCTTGATCCGGCAAAAGAGACCTGCATCAAATCGCTCGACAGATCCGATTATTCCGTAATTCCGCCCTCCGGAACCTTTCGTGACATGATAAAGGAGCTTGACTTTATAATGGGAGAACTCGGCTGCCGGATTATCCAGTTGCTTCCGATTCATCCCGCACCGGTTACCTATGGCAGGATGGGACGGTTTGGAAGCCCGTATGCGGCGCTAAATTTTACTTCCGTCGATCCTGCACTTGCAGAATTTGATCCATACACCACTCCCATGGAGCAGTTCATCGAACTGCTGGATGCGATCCATAAACGCCGCGGAAAAATTGTTTTAGATATTGCCATCAACCATACAGGCTGGGCCGCTGGTATCCATGAAACACACCCTGAGTGGCTTGTCAGAGATAATAAAGGACGTATCGAGGCGCCGGGAGCATGGGGCACAACATGGGAAGACCTGACAAGGCTCGATTATACCCACAAGGATTTGTGGAAATACATGGCTGAAAGATTTCTGTTGTGGTGCGGACGTGGAATAGACGGCTTTCGTTGCGATGCAGGCTACATGATTCCTGTGGCTGCATGGAAGTATATTGTTGCCGTTGTCCGGGACCAATATCCTGACACGATTTTTATTCTCGAGGGGCTTGGCGGAAAGATTTCCGTTACTCGAGATATATTAAGCAGGGCGAATTTCAACCAGGCATACTCAGAACTGTTCCAAAATTATGACCGCAGCCAGATACAAGCATATCTTCCGGAACCTATTGAAATATCACAAAAAGATGGAATTGCAATCCATTTTGCCGAAACACACGACAACAATCGCCTGGCTGAACGTTCAAATACCTTTGCCAGGATGCGTACCTCCCTGTGCGCTCTTTGTTCCAGCAATGGGGCCTTTGGTTTCGCCAATGGGGTGGAATGGTATGCAACAGAAAAAATCGATGTTCACGAAGCTCCTTCTCTTAACTGGGGAGCGGCAAACAACCAGGTCGATCACATACGCCGGCTCAACACTCTGCTCAAGCTCCATCCTGCTTTTCACGACCAGACAGAGCTGAAGCTTGTGCAGCATGGCGACGGGAACTACATTGTCTTGTTACGTCACCATATTCCTTCAGGAAAAAAACTTCTGATTGTAGCAAATCTTGAT
>JASEIZ010000167.1 GCA_030017395.1 Desulfobacterales bacterium
CAGGACAATGCCTGTGCTGAGCGACCTTATACGCCTTAAATGATTCATTTGCCTCGCAAAAATGGGTTGTAAGCGAAAGCGATCGCCCTGCGCCGCTGACTCCTGATTTTGAATCCGCAATAATTGTATTGACATCCAGAAAATCTCCTTTAAGCAAAGGAATAAGGGGCAAAAGAACACTGGTTGGATAACATCCAGGATTGCCGATCAAAGAGGCGTTTTTTATTTTATAAAAATAAATTTCGCAAAGACCGTAAACCGCTTCTTTGAGCAGTTCTTTTGCGGTATGCGCCTGATAATATTTTTCATACATCAAAACGTCCTTGAACCTGAAATCAGCGGAAAGATCTATGACCTTTTTGCCGCGCCTGATTAAGCCGGGAACAATTTCCATGGGAATACTGTGCGGCAGAGCAATATATATTATATCCACCTTGTCGCAAAAACTGTCCTCATTAAATTCTTCGCAAGCCAGGTTTACAAC
Source organism: Desulfobacterales bacterium (assembly GCA_030017395.1). Taxonomy (GTDB): domain Bacteria; phylum Desulfobacterota; class Desulfobacteria; order Desulfobacterales; family ETH-SRB1; genus Desulfaltia. Next base: position 485 of record JASEIZ010000167.1, read on the forward strand.
ATCTGCCATCGACGGATAGATACCGTCATATTTCATCCCCACATACTTGCGTGATGTGAGAGCTGTCAATTGAACATCCGGATGGCCGGAAAGTATCCTGACAAGCTCCGCACCAGCATATCCTGTTGCACCGATTATACCGACCCTGATCATATATCCTCCTGTTTAACATATAGAATCAGTTTATCAAAGGCATCAGGCTTTATCAAGAATATTTGCGTAAAAGATTTGCTTGGAATCAAATACAGGTCGTGTTAAGTAAAGCGTGTCAAATGTTAAGCTTTAAGCGCTAACTAATTGATAAAACAAATAATTAGTTTAACCTAACACCTGATAAGTTGGACTTTTTACAAGTTCATTGTTAAAATACGGCAATGCCAATAAAAAGGGTGTGAAACTTGAGTAATAAAGGATAAAAACAGCTTGGAAAAGAAAACTAAACTCGTCGCGGACTGGCAGACTCTCATGAGAACATTTATTAATCATGAAGATGATGCCTCCAGGTCCACTCTTGTCAAATACATGGAGCAAATATTTTTCGGGCTTCACGATTTTCTTAAAAAACATGTTGGTATCACCGAAGAGGTCAGCCTCAAGGATTTATCAAAAAACTTTACCAACACCCTTATCAGTGAAAATCCTGAAAAGAAACTTGCAGATGTCATAACAGATCTTGTCGAAAATATTGCGCCGCACGCCGTCAATGTTACCTCTCCCTATTTTGTGGGCCATATGACTTCCGCAATTCCGTTTTTCATGGTTCATCTCAAAACTATAGTCGCGGCGCTCAATCAAAATGTAGTTAAAATTGAAACCTCAAAGGTTGTTTCAATTTTGGAAAAGCAGGTCATAGCCAAAATTCACAGGCTGATCTACGAAGAAGATGAATCTTTTTATGAAAGGCATGTCCAGAATATCCGAACCACGCTCGGCTGTTTTATTGAGGACGGCACACTGGCAAATCTAACGGCTTTCTGGATCGCCAGAAACTCCATGCTTGCCCCCAAAAATGGTTTTACCGGCGTTGAACAGGAAGGAATACAGGCCGCATATAAAGCATACCAGACAGAAAGGTGCGTTATACTGGTATCGAGACTTGGCCACTATTGCGTTAAAAAAGCCGGTGGTCTTCTTGGAATGGGCAATCAAAACATTATGATAATCGATGTTGATGCGGACAACCGCATGGACATGGATAGTCTAAAAAAAGCGATCAAAGATATAAAAAACAGCTCTATTAAAACAAAGATTATTGCCATTGTCGGCATTGCCGGAGCCACGGAAACCGGAACCATCGATCCTCTGTCTGAAATCGGAGCAATATGCGCAGAAAACAGGATTCACTTTCATATAGATGCTGCTTGGGGAGGCCCCACATTAATGTCTGAAAAATACAGACATCTGCTTAAAGGCATAAAACTTGCGGATTCCGTGACAATAGACGGCCATAAACAGTTTTATATGCCGATGGGCTGCGGCATGGTTTTCTTTAAAGACCCTTCGATCATGGATTCTGTTTCATATCATGCAAACTATGTAAATCGCCCGGGTTCCGTTGACCTCGGCATAAAATCGCTTGCAGGATCAAGAGAGGCAAGCTCTATCATACTGGACAGCGCTCTTAAAATAATGGGAAGCAAGGGTTATGCGCTGCTGATTGAGCATGGAATTGATATATGCTCCGAATTCGCCGGAGAAATTGAGAAAAGACCGGACTTCCAGCTAATAACGCGCCCGGAGCTTAACATTCTTACCTACAGAATATGCCCCTTCCATATTCAGAGCATGTTAGCCCAAAGCAATCCTGAACAGATATGCAGCATCAACAAAAAATTAAACAAAATAAACACGGCTGTTCAAAGGCTGCAAAGAGAGGCTGGGAAGAGTTTTGTTTCACGAACAAAATTAAAAATATCAAACAGGCATGGAAAAGATATTGTTGTTTTTCGCTGCGTAATAATGAATCCGATGACGAACATGAAAATTCTAAATGAAATCCTTGATGAACAGGAAGAGATATTTAGAGGGATTGAGGAATTATAAATTATGACTTTTAAGAGAATTATATTATAATCTTGGTGCCTTAGTGCCTGGTGGCTGAACTACCCTTTTTTAATATCTTTGACCAGTTCTTTAACGATGGAAATAAGATTGCCCCCTCTTTCACGAGCTATACGATGTGCATCGTCAATTATTTGAGAAGCCTGCTTTTCAAGATATTCATGTGAAGGAGTGGGAATCTGTTTTTTCTGATACTGCCATAACAAATAACGCATAGCCAGATTCTCTTCCTGGCGTCTTATAAACCCCATATTCTTTTCTCCTTAGCAATAAAAATAGTAACACGCTGATCATCACTGATATTTTTTATAAAAACTCTATCTCTGTGATTTCTTTGAATTAAAACCATCTGCGTTCATCTGTGTTAATCTGTGGCTGAATAGTTACTAAAAATATTAGCGGTTCAAATCGCCGCAAATATGAAAAATAACCTTTTCCAATATAATTTTTGAATCCCCTCCGGTTGATTTAAGCCGGAAATCAGCTTCACTCAAACTTTTAAGATATTCAATGAGTTCATTTGTCGTAAACTTTTCAGACCCAAGAAACATCTGGTAAACAGGATAAGGGTTGTTCGGGTTTTGCGCAACCAGCAGATCCGTAACCGGTTTGCTTTTATTTGCTTTGATATTTTTCGAAAGCATGCTTTCCCAATCTTCCAGCAGGCTTAACAGTTCGTTGTCATACTCCTTGATTGCAGGCATAACAGTTCTCTGAAATTGATCGAACCTGATACCGGCATGCCATGCCTTGCCATGCCGGCTTCCAACAAAACCCTTAATCAGCAAAAGCTTTCTAACCTGATTTGTTATTGCGGCAAACAGTTGAAGAGGATGATCTGATTTAGGCAGGAGAGAATTCAGAAAAAAAAGGGCTTTTTCCAGGTTACGGTTTGATATTGCATTCGTCAGTTCAAATATTGGATCTGTTTTTGTGCGTTTTAGAACAAAATTTACATCATCAATTGTTATTTTGTTTCGCTCACCAACATAACTGATAAGTTTCTCCAGATTATTTAAAAATGAGCGGAGGTTAAAACCGGTCATTTCAAGCATGGCGACGATTGCGGTCTTATCCATTTTCTTTTTATTTTTTGTGAGAACGGTTTCCATGTTTTCATAAAAAACTCTTTCCTGGGCCATTCTGTCCGCCCTTCGTTCACCTGTCGGGACAGAACAGTCGACAATTATTCCGCATTTATTTATGGCTTTATAAAGGCCCTTTCTTTTATCAACCATATCAGCGGTAATTATCAGGTGGTTATTTTGAGGAAACCCATTCTCAATGGCCTGCTGCAAAAGTTTTCCTTTGTCCTCTCCTTCAGATGGGGTCAGGCCGCCGGTTATGCAATAGTCGACGGTTTTATCAAGCCATTCTTCACCAGCCGATCCGTCAACATCGAATTTTAATACTTTGTCTCTGTTTACATTGATTATATCGTCAAAAGAAAGATTTAAAAGCCATAGAAGGCTCAGGAGATAATTTGCAGCTTTTTGAATATTGTCATTATTATATTCTTTCTTTGCTTTTTCTATAAGAGCCTTTTCATTTAGTTTTGAATAGAATATCTGTGTGTCGCAAATAGCCACAACCTTTGTGCCCTGCAAAAGAGAATATGTGTTTATACGCTGCAGCGCTTCATTAATCTTCTCGTTGTCTCCATCTACAGGTTCATAGTTTAACCCGCCAACCTGACCGGAAAGCAATTTATTTAAAAGCTCTTCAAAAGCTGCTTTGTAAAGAAGTTCCTCTCCAAAAATCAGATACACGGGAACAAATCCGTCCTTATCGGCCTTTTTCAGATAATCCTTAAATTCCTTCTGGTTAATTACGGCCATTAGATATTACCCCTTGGATCCTTATAATCTTAAAAATCAAGGTCATTAACTTAGGTGATTTTATTATTAATCACCACGAACGCGAAGGTTTTTTCTTTACTTTCGCTTACTTGGTGATCTTCGTGGTAAAAAAATCGCTGTGTGCACCCTCGAATTTCCTTAAGTTAATAGCATTCTCTCAAAAATAATAACAGGAGGTATGCTGTGAGTAAAGAAAAAAGGAGATGCTTGCTTATCTGGTTAAATTGGGATATTGACAACCAAAATATGTAACCGTTCACGGTTTACAGTTATCGGTTCACGGTTAAAAAAACAGCAGGTAGAGTAAAATTATTGGGTCCTCTTTTGGAATCAATATCCAAAATGCTCCAATCGTTTCATAATTCATTTATAAAACTGTGAACTGTAAACCGACAACCGTGAACAATTACTAAAATATTATACACCTAACACTTAATTGTTGAGTGCCAGGACATCGTTTATTAAAAAATGTGCCAGCACATCGTTTAAAGT
>JASEIZ010000168.1 GCA_030017395.1 Desulfobacterales bacterium
TTTGAATCGCATAAAAGGTCCGGACCTCCTTTTAAAGGCTTTCTGTGGCTTAAAAGACGAGTTGCCAGAATCCCAGTTGGTGTTCGCAGGCCCAGACGAGGGGATGATGGCGGAATTGAAAAAGCTTGTCGCTCTGTCCGATATGGAAGATAGAGTGCGTTTTATAGGCCACATTGGTGATGAAGATAAATCTCTTGCCTATCATGCTGCGGAGTTGCTGGTAGTGCCTTCCCGGCAGGAGGCGATGTCGATTGTCGCACTGGAGTCCGGGGCCGCTGGAACACCGGTTCTGATAACCGATCAGTGCGGCTTTGATGAGATCGCCGCAGTAGGCGGCGGCAAGGTAGTCCCTGCCACTGTCGATGGTCTGAAGGAAGGTTTGATTCTGATGATGGCGGATTGTGACAGACTGAGGACAATGGGAGCGAAACTGAAGCAGTTCGTCGAAGAAAATTTCACGTGGAACATGGTTGCTGCCGAGTATATACATCTATATCGCAGAATACTGGAGCAGAAGATAGCAAAATGAACATTCTTATAATCAGCCAGTATTTCTGGCCTGAGAACTTTCGTATCAATGATTTGGCATTAGGGCTGGTTGAGCGGGGCAACAAAGTGACTGTACTGACGGGGATTCCGAACTATCCAGATGGCCGCTTCTTCCCGGGGTACGGAATCTTTAAGAGAAGCCGCGAGGAATATAGAGGGGTGCGTATTGTAAGAATCCCGGTTGTGCCGCGCGGTAGAGGGAGTGCATTACGCCTGATAATCAATTATATTTCCTTTACTGTGAACGCCTGCTTGATGGCTCCCTTTTTATTTTTCTCAAAATTTGACATAATTTTTTTTTCTCTGTCTCCTCTTACTGAAGGCATTCCTGCCCTTGTCATGAAGAAGATAAAGAAACTACCTATCATTTTCTGGGTTCAGGATCTGTGGCCTGAGAGTCTTTCCGCTACGGGTGTTGTCACGTCATCTCTTTTTCTGAAAGTAATCGGGAATATGGTACGCTTTCTTTATTTGAGATGCGATCGCATTCTTGTACAATCCCGCGCCTTTATTCCAGTTATCGAGAAACGTGGAGGCGATGCAAAGCGTATCTCCTATTTCCCTAACAGCGCTGAGGAACTGTACCTTCCCGTTTATGTTGAGCCAGATGCTCCCGAACGTAAAAACATTCCTGGAGGTTTCTGTGTGATGTTTGCCGGGAATATCGGTGCCGCCCAGGATTTTGAAACCATTCTCTCTGCTGCTGAACAGCTTAAAGAATATGATGATATCCACTGGGTGATTATCGGTGATGGACGTTTGCGTTCATGGGTTGAAGCACAAATAGATGAACGCGGACTGACTAAAACCTTTCATCTGTTGGGTAGGCATCCGGTGGAATTGATGCCGAGATTTTTTTCTCTTGCAGACATTATGCTGGTGACACTCAAAAAGGAATATATTTTTTCACTTACAGTTCCGTCAAAAGTGCAGTCGTATCTTGCATGTGCCAAACCAATTATTGCCGCTATAGATGGTGAAGTGGCCATGATTGTAGAAGAGTCTGGCGCCGGCATTGCGTGTCCTGCTGAAAATCCGCAAGCTTTGGCAGAGGCTGTGCTAAAAACTTATCATATGCCTAAAGCGGATTTGCAGGAGATGGGATTGCGTGGGAGGAGTTATTTTGAGCAGCATTTTGAGCGTACAGTCTTGATAGACCGTTTGAATGAGTGGATAAAAGAGTTGAAAAAGGGGGAATAGTGTGCGCATTTTAATTCTTGGCGGAACAGGTATGCTTGGGCATACACTATGGCAACACTTTTCTTTGCGCTTTCCCGATACCTACACAACAATCAGGCAGAGCCGCACGGCATATGAACAGTATGAGTTATTCACCGGCGACAAGGTGATAGATTCCGTTGACGTAATTGACTTTCAAACATTGACAGGCATAATGAAATGTATTAAGCCTGATTTTATTCTAAATTGTATAGGTATCACAAAACGGCGCAAAGAAGCTGACATGCCTGTTTATGCTATTGCACTAAATTCGTTGCTTCCGCATAAGTTGGCAGAGTGGGGCAGGAATAATTCTGCGAAAATCGTGAATTTTAGTACCGATTGCGTATTCGATGGAAAACAAGGCAACTATACCGAAGAGAGTCCGACCAATGCTGTCGACCTCTATGGTAAAACAAAGGCCTTGGGGGAAATTCAAGGAGAGAATTCTCTTACTTTACGGTCTTCATTTATAGGTGTCGAACTTCATGCTGGCACAGAGCTATTGGAATGGTTCCTGTCCCAAACAGGAGTGGTAAAAGGCTTTAAAAACGTTATCTATTCAGGATTGACTACATTTGAGTTGAGCCGCATCGTTGAAAAAATATTGGTTGAACATCCCGACGCATTTGGGCTGTACCATGTATCAAGTGATCCTATCAGTAAATTTGACCTTTTGACTCTTATAAAAGAGAAGATGCATCTCAATGTGGAGATTATCCCTGATGAAACTGTACGGTGTAACCGAAGCCTTGATTCGACAAAGTTTCGCAAAGAATTTAATTATACTCCGCCAACATGGGAAGTAATGGTTGATGAATTAACTAAAAATATAAGGAGTAAGCAATGATTTTTGAAGGGAAAACAATCGTAGTGACTGGCGGTACTGGTTCTATGGGGAAAATATTTGTAAGGCGCGTCCTGACCGGTGAATTAGGCACTCCCCGAAAGATTATAGTTTTATCCAGAGACGAGGCCAAACAGCATGACATGCGTATGTCGTATCTACATAAGCTGGTTGCAACTGATGAGGTTATCTATCGTAACTTTATGAATGTGCTCGAGTTCCGCATTGGCGATGTGCGGAATTATGCGGACGTATGCTCGGCTATAAAAAATGCCGATATAGTAGTGAATGCGGCGGCGCTGAAACAGGTCCCTTCATGTGAGTATTTTCCAACCCAAGCAGTGCTGACAAACTGCATCGGAGCTGCCAATATTGTGCGTGCTATTGAAGAGAATGGCTATCCTGTTGATACCGTTGTTGCCATAAGCACTGACAAGGCTTGCAAACCGGTCAATGTTATGGGTATGACCAAGTCCATTCAGGAACGGATATTTACAGCCGCTAATATTCTTAATCCAAAAACTCGTTTTATCTGTGTTCGGTATGGCAATGTTCTCGCATCCCGCGGCTCAGTTATCCCATTATTTCATGAGCAAATTAAAAACGGAGGTCCAGTGACTATCACCACTCCTGAAATGACTCGCTTTCTAATGACTCTTAATCAAGCCGTGGATGCCGTATTTGCAGCACTGCGTGAGGCTAAACGCGGAGAAACCTATGTTGCAAATGCCCCTTCTGCTACTGTTATAAATATTGCCAAAGCATTAATTGGTGACCGCAATATTGAAATAAAAATTACTGGTATAAGACCGGCTGAAAAAATACATGAGATTATGATTTCCGAGGAAGAAGCCACCAGATGTTTAAAAAGGGGTAATTATTACGTTATTCGTCCGATGCTCCCTGAATTGCTGGATAAGGAAGAATCCCAAACAAATGTATTAAATAAGGAATTCAGCTCGGCGGACGCTGTTATTAATTTGACGGACACAATTTCATTGTTGAAAAAACATGGTTTGATGGTGGAAGATGTGGATTTGCATAGTAGTGATGATGAATTGTTGTGTTAAGTATTACGATGTCGACAAGAGATTCTTTAGATGAATTTTGCGAGGGGGGATTATGTCTATAAAGGTTATGACTATTGTTGGTACGCGTCCTGAAATTATTAAGCTGAGCCGGATAATTCACGAACTGTCTCAATATACCGAACATGTGCTGGTACACACAGGACAGAATTACGATTATGAACTTAATGAAATATTTTTTAAGCAGTTGGGAATAAAAAAACCTGACTATTTTTTGAATGCAGCCGGTAAGACTGCAGCCCAAACAATCGGTAACATAATTGCTAAATCCGATGACATCATGGCGAAGGAGAAACCAGATGCAGTTTTGATCTATGGGGATACAAATAGCTGTCTTTCAGTTATTTCTGCAAAGCGCCGAAAAATTCCTATATTTCATATGGAGGCTGGGAACCGGTGTTTCGATTTAAGGGTGCCTGAGGAGATTAATCGTAAGATTGTTGATCATATCAGCGATATAAATATGACTCATACGGAACATGCACGCCGTTATTTGTTATCTGAGGGGATAAGGCCTGAAACTGTTATAAAAACAGGTTCTCCAATGAAAGAAGTATTAAAATATTATATGCCACAGATAGAGTCCTCTGACATTCTCGAAAAGCTTGGACTGCAATCAAACGGCTTTTTTGTTGTCAGTGTGCACCGGGAGGAAAATGTAGATAGCGAAGTTAACTTTAAAAATTTAATGGAATCGCTGAATTTTATCGCAAAAAGCTATGATAAGACGATTATTGTTTCAACGCATCCACGTACTCGAATGCGGCTTGACGAGCTAGATAATGCAAACATGGATAAACGTATACAATGGTTAAAACCATTCGGATTTTTTGATTATGTTAAGCTTCAAATAAACGCATTCTGCGTAATTTCGGATAGCGGAACAATTACAGAGGAATCCTCTATTCTTAATTTTCCGGCTGTAACTATTCGGCAGGCGCATGAGCGGCCAGAAGGCATGGATGAAGGGACGCTGATTATGTGTGGGCTTAAGGCGGAAAGGGTTTTTCAGTCTATTGAAATCGTCATTTCCCAGCAGGCAGGAAAAGAGCGACAATTCAGAATTGTGGAGGATTATGATACGAATAATGTATCGAAAAAGGTAGTACGCGTTATTATGAGTTATATTGATTATGTGAATCGGACAGTATGGATGAAATGACAGATA
>JASEIZ010000169.1 GCA_030017395.1 Desulfobacterales bacterium
TACTCTCCTTGCCGAGCAGGCGTTTAAAGACGTATCCCACCTGCTCAGGCCGTCTCATCTCAAGCAATTGGCAACGATTGTTGATGATCCTCAATCTTCTAAAAACGACAGATATGTAGCCCTTGAGATGTTAAGAAATGCGGTTATTTCCGCACAAGGGGTGTTCCCTCTGTGCCAGGATACAGGGACCGCTGTTGTTATAGGTAAAAAAGGGCAGAAGGTTTGGACCGGTTTTTCTGATAAGGAGGCTATTTCAAGAGGTATATTTAATGCCTATACAAAAAATAATCTGCGTTATTCACAGTTAGCCCCATTAACCATGTTTGATGAGATAAATACAGGATGCAATCTTCCTGCCCAGATAGAACTATATGCTGTAAAAGGAGATGAATATAATTTTCTTTTCATTGCAAAGGGAGGGGGGTCTGCAAATAAAACCTTCTTTTATCAGGAAACAAAGGCTGTATTGACCCCTGAAAAGCTGGTAGGCTTTATGAAAAGTAAAATGAAATCTCTTGGAACTGCTGCATGCCCTCCTTATCATCTTGCGTTTGTTGTCGGGGGAACCTCTGCTGAAGCAAATCTCAAGACAGTTAAACTGGCTTCTGCCGGATGTCTGGATACCCTTCCCGAAAAAGGGAATAGGTTGGGACATGCTTTTAGAGATATGAAACTTGAAGCACAATTGCTGAAGATATCACGCGAACTTGGAATAGGCGCACAATTCGGAGGAAAATATTTCTGCCACGACATAAGGGTCGTGCGACTTCCACGGCACGGAGCATCCTGCCCCATAGGTCTCGGCGTAAGCTGCAGCGCTCACAGGAACATCAAGGCAAAAATTACGCGTGACGGCATTTTTCTGGAAAGGCTTGAAACCGATCCCGCAAACTATCTGCCGTCTCCGCAAATAGACCAAGATGATGCCGTGCGAATAGACCTGAATAAACCCATAGATGAGATCAGGGCGATTTTGAGTAAATACCCGGTAGCAACCCCTCTTTTGTTAGATGGTAAAATTGTTGTGGCAAGAGACATAGCTCATGTTAGGCTGAAAGAGCGGCTCGACAGAGGCGAAGGCCTTCCGAGCTATTTTAAAGACCATATTATATATTATGCGGGTCCGGCAAAAACCCCGGCCGGATATCCTTCCGGTTCCTTTGGGCCTACGACTGCCGGGCGCATGGATCCTTATGTGCCTGTTTTTCAGAAACATGGGGGCTCCATAATAATGCTTGCCAAAGGAAACCGTTCCACGGAGATTGTAGATTCGTGTAAAAAATACGGCGGTTTTTACCTTGGCTCCATTGGCGGGCCTGCCGCACGGCTGGGCAAAGATTGTATCACACACATTGAAACAATCGCCTTTCCCGAACTTGGCATGGAATCAATATTTTTGATTACAGTAAAGGATTTCCCTGCATTTATTATTATAGATGATAAAGGTAATGATTTTTTTGAAAATCTTCTGATTTAAGCGTTCACGGTTCAGAGGTTCAGAGGTTCAAGGTTCAAGGTTAAACTAATTTACCATTAAAACACTTGCGTCATTGCACCCACGTCATTCCAGCGAAAGCGGGACACGTAGTGACACGAAGTGAAGCGTCAGCGCTAACCAGAGACCTTTGCATAATCCCAGTATTGTCATTGCAAGCGAAGCGAAGCAATCTCATAATATGTTGATAATCCACAAGATTGCTTCGTCGTTTCACTCCTCGCAATGACCGGAATTGAGCAAAAACCGAGATTGTGCTCTCAAATTAAAATCAGGAAATAATATATGATATACAATATCATTGATTTATTTCTTAATATTTAAATTATTCGCCACGCCTGCGGTGGAAAGAAAACTATGCTTTCTAATGTTTTGTTTGATTTAGACGGTACTCTTACCGATCCGAAGGATGGGATAACTCGCTGCATTCAATTTTCTCTTGATCAGTTTGACGTAAATGTGCCACAGGCGGATCAGCTCACCTGGTGCATTGGTCCGCCGCTTATAGAATCCTTCTCAAATCTACTGAATACAACCGACAAAACAATACTCGATAAGGCTCTATCCAGATATCGAAAAAGATTCTCTGAAACAGGTATATTCGAAAACGTTATTTACCCGGGGGTTACTCCTTCGCTTCGAAGAATTAAAAAAGCAGGGTTCAAAGTTTTTCTGGCTACCTCAAAACCTGAAGTATTTGCCGGTCAGATTCTTGACCACTTTAACCTAACTGAATTCTTCAATGCTATTCATGGAAGTGAGCTGAATGGTCGCTTATCGAATAAAAGTGAGCTGGTAGCTCATATTCTCGACGTTGAGAACCTTGATCCCAGGGCGACTCTTATTGTCGGTGATCGAGTTTATGATATCATCGGCGGAAAAAATAATGGGATCATGACCGCAGCGGTAAGCTACGGTTATGGAACTTTCGAAGAAATTACTTCATCAAAACCGGATGTTATCTTTGACAGTTTTTCTGATATTGCATCATTTCTTGAACTGCAATAGCGAGCGCATTCCCCGTGGCTTGCCGCGGGGTTAGCGAGCGAATACAAAAACAGCAAATTTCCTTACAGTCGCTGCGAAGCACTGCAGTAAGGCAGAACATTCCCAGCGCTTGCGGCGGGGAGCTTCAATTAAAGGCAACACCAAACAAATTTATCAGTAAATGATTATCAAACTCGAGGGAGGATTGTTATGAACACAATATCACTTCAAGCCGCTTGCCTGGTGCTGGCGGTTTTGCTCATTTGCCCCACTCTGTCTTTCGGGCAGGAACTCAAGCCGGTTCAGCTTTTGGAGCCGCAAATGGACATTGGCAAACCTCTGATGCAGGTGTTAAAGGATAGAAGGTCTTCGCGCGAGTTCAGCACCGGGACGTTGCCCGACCAGGTGCTTTCAAATATGCTTTGGGCAGCGTTTGGAGTTAATCAGCCGGATTCAGGAAAGCGTACCGCGCCATCCGCGAGGAACTGGCAGGAAATTGACATCTACGTTGCCACCGTCGATGGCCTTTACCTTTATGACGCGAAGGCACACGCCTTAAAGCCGGTTCTCGCAGGTGACATCCGCTCTCTGACCGGACTTCAGCCGTTCGTGCAGGAGGCGCCCGTGAACCTCATCTATGTAGCTGATTTCTCAAGGATGGGTCAGGCGGAAGTTGATGACAAGGTTCTCTATTCTGCTGCCGACACGGGCTTTATTAGTCAAAATGTTTACCTGTACTGTGCCTCCGAAGGATTAGCAACTGTTGTGCGCGGGTCAGTCGACAGGCCAGCCCTGGCAAAGGCAATGAATCTGCTACCGGATCAGAGGGTTATTCTCGCGCAGTCGGTGGGATATCCAAAAAACTAAAATATCCATATGTTTTTTCAGGCCGTGGATTTTGGTAAAATATTGGTATTGACTAAGAAGTGATTGCTGAGATAAGAAAAAAGATTCCACAATAAAAGGATCAGCGATAAAACATGATACAGTTAATTAGAGGTTTTAAAGACATTCTGCCTGGAGAAGTAGAACTGTGGCAGCATATAGAAAAGACGGCACGTTTACTTTTAGAGAGCTTTGGCTTTAAAGAAATACGTATTCCGATTCTGGAACATGCCGAGCTTTTTGCAAGAAGTATCGGAGAGGATACAGATATTGTGGAAAAGGAGATGTATGCCTTTCCGGATAGAAACGGGGATCTTATTACTCTCAGGCCGGAAGCAACCGCATCTGTTGTGCGCTCTTATATCCAGCACAAACTGTATGCAAAAGATCCGGTCCGAAAATTTTATACCATTGGTCCGATGTTTCGCAGGGAAAGACCTCAAAAAGGAAGGTACAGGCAGTTTTACCAGATTAATGCCGAAGTTTTCGGAATTGATTCACCCTTTATTGATGCTCAGCTTATCTTCATTCTTGCGGTATTCTTTAAAAGGCTGTCGGCTACTGAAGTTAAAGCGCATATAAATTCATTAGGCTGTCCAATATGCCGCCCCGGGTTCAAAGAGGCTCTTTCCGTGTTTTTGTCTGCGGCAGAAGAAGAACTTTGTTCGGATTGCAGAAGAAGGAGAAAACGGAACCCTTTAAGGGTGCTTGATTGCAAGGTTCCTTCATGTTGTTTAGCTATGGCGGATGCTCCTTCCATACTCGACCATCTATGCCCTGAATGCAGCAGACATTTCGAGGCTGTAAAGAATGCTCTTGAAAAATTTAAGGTTTCATTTGAGGTTGACAAGCGTCTGGTAAGAGGGCTTGACTATTATACCCGAACAACCTTTGAGATAAAGACAGGGTTGCTGGGAGCGCAAAATGCCGTTGCCGGAGGCGGCAGATATGACAGTCTTGTTAAAGCGCTTGGAGGGCCTGATCAGCCGGCAGTAGGATTTGCAATAGGCTTGGACAGGTTTGTTGAAATAACCGATCTTAAAGCAAAAGATTTTGCGCAAGATCCGGACATATTTATAGCAGCCCTGGGTGAAAAGAGCATGTCAATGGCCTTTGACTGGGCCTGCGTTTTTGGTCTCGAAGGGATAATCGCAGAGCTTGACTTTGAGGGTAAGAGCTTAAAAAGCCAGATGAAACGGGCGGACAGGCTTGGGGCAAAACATGTGCTTATTATCGGGGAAAAAGAGCTTGAAGAAAAAACGGCTGTTTTGCGGAATATGACTACCAAAGAGCAATTATTAGTTCCTCTGGATAATGTGATTAAAACTGTTAAAGATAAAATGTAATTATTCAGTGGGTACACTGCTAATTCAAAGAGTTTATTCACCGCAAAGCCGCAAAGAACGCAAAGAGAATTTTATTTTTCTGTTTAC
>JASEIZ010000016.1 GCA_030017395.1 Desulfobacterales bacterium
GCCATCTATCTCTGACCTGGCCCAAAGGACCAGGCTTTTCAGGACAAAGTAAAACATCCGGTGCGCCCAGGCGGGCTAATCTAGACATACAAAATTTCTATCAATAATATATATATGTGTCAAATATTTACTTGTTTATGGATGCCCCGTATGTTGCCACATACTTCGCACAGGCGTGGTTTTTAAGGGAACTGCACGCTTAAAAAACTTGACATAAATAATTATCATGAGCATATTCCAAATTCAAACAAAGGAAACTACATGCTTTTAAAACTTTTTATAGCCTTCACCCTGATACCGGTTGCTGAAATATACCTGCTGATAAAGGTAGGATATTCCATAGGAGCTTTAAACACAGTATTAATAGTAATCATAACTGCTTTTGTGGGTGCAACCCTTGCCCGCATACAGGGCCTTCAAACCATGATCCGTATTAAAACCAGTCTTCAGCAGGGGATAACGCCGACAGAAGATCTGGTTGACGCTTTTATAATATTTTTAGCGGGAATTGTTCTTTTAACCCCCGGATTCATAACCGATATTGCCGGACTGCTGCTGCTTATTCCTGTAACCAGATACCACTTTAAACGATATTTAAGAGCTAAATTTGACGCGTGGGTCAGGAATCAGACAATACATATCAGGCGCTTTCCTGAATAACACTTCTTCTGGTTTCTCAGATATTCCGGCTATGCGCATTAAATCATCGCACCTGCTCTCAGAAATGCTTTTGGCCACGATAAGGAGGAAACCGGGAATTATGAAAAGCTGTTTTGGAAAAGTTTTTTTTACTGCAATTGTCATGGCATTTGCAGTATCCATAATGCCCTGTACCGGTTCCGCGGCTGATACGATAAAACTGGGTATCGCCGGCGCTCACAGCGGAGACCTTGCATCCTATGGCATACCTTCTGTAAATGCCGCGAAGCTTGTGGTCAAAGATATTAATGCAAAGGGTGGAATTCTGGGCAGTGAGGTGGTTCTCCTTGTGGAAGATGATGTATGCAAACCTGAGGTTGCCACTAATACTGCTACAAAACTGTTGTCTAACGGTGTTGATATTGTGATGGGACACATTTGCAGCGGCGCCACCAGGGCCGCTCTCGGCATATACAAATCTGAGAACATTATCTGTATGTCACCATCCGCGACAAACCCTCCCCTGACACAGAGCGGTGAATACCCCAACTTTTACCGGACCATTGCCTCGGATGATGCTCAGGCCCGGCTTGAGGTGGACTTTGCTCTTGATGTATTGAAAGCCGGAAAAATTGCCGTGCTTCATGACAAGGGCGATTACGGCAAGGGCCTGGCGGAATTCGCGAAGAGCTTTATTGAGAAAGACCCCAGAGCCGAGGTGGTGCTGTACGAGGGTGTCACTCCGGGCGCTGTCGATTATTCGGCTGTCGTCCAGAAGATAAAACATTCAAAGGCGGATACGGTGATATTTGGTGGCTATCATCCGGAAGCGTCAAAGATTGTCATGCAGATGCGCAAGAAAAGAATGAAAACCTGTTTTATTTCCGATGATGGTGTAAAAGATGATACCTTTATCAAGGTTGCAGGAAAGTATGCCGAAGGTGTTTATGCCACCGGTCCGAAAGACACATCTTCTAATCCTCTGGCGATTGCCGCCACTGAAGCACACAAAAAGACATATGGCACTGATCCGGGCGCATTCTTTCTCAATGCGTATGCCGCGACACAGGCTCTGCTTAACGCAATTGAGAAAGCAGGATCGACCGACTACAATGCGGTTTCAAAAGCCCTGAAGACCGAATATGTTGAGACACCCCTTGGAAAAATCAAATTTGACAATAAAGGAGATGCCATAGGCATCGGTTTTTCCATATATCAGGTACAAAGCGGCAGGTATGTCGAAGTGAAATAACATGGATTATTTTCTGGAGCTGTTTTTAGGCGGACTTACTCGCGGGAGCATTTACGCCCTTATTGCCCTTGGCTATACCATGGTGTACGGCATTATCGAGCTGATAAATTTCGCCCATGGTGAGATATACATGATAGGCGCATTCACCGCGCTGATTGTGATATCCGTCCTTACACTTATGGGTATGAATACTATTGCCATACTCGTAATAGCAGGAGTGGTTGCTGTTATATATTCGAGCGCCTATGGCTATACCGTGGAAAAGATAGCCTACAAGCCCTTGCGCAATGCGCCGCGCCTTTCGGCGCTTATCAGCGCCATTGGGATGTCATTGTTTCTCCAGAATTATGTGCGCCTGGCGCAGACCCCCAATTTCCTGTCTTTCCCAAACCTGATTCCCGACTTTGAGTTCATCAAACCCTACGCGCACATCATCGGTTCGACGGAGATCGTTATCCTCATAACAACGGCTGTTGTTATGGTTCTTCTTACCATCCTGATAAAATTTACAAACACAGGCAAGGCAATGCGGGCGACGTCTCAGGATAAGACCATGGCAATGCTGGTGGGTATTAATGTGAATCGCATTATTTCCATCACGTTTGTCGCAGGTTCGGCAACGGCCGCAATAGGTGGAGTCCTTATAGCTTCTCATATCGGCATGATTAATTTCTATATAGGTTTCATGGTTGGAATAAAGGCGTTTGTTGCTGCGGTGCTTGGAGGAATCGGGAGCATACCCGGGGCTGTTTTAGGCGGCTTTATCCTGGGCTGGACAGAAAGCTTTGCTACAGGATATGTCTCGAGCGATTATGAAGATGTGTTCGCTTTCCTGTTTCTTGTGCTCATCCTGATTTTCAGGCCTGCGGGCATTTTAGGGCGATCAGGGAAACACGAAATATAGCATGGCAACCTGATTTTTTGCAGGGTTTTGGAATTTGATTAAATTAAATGAGATAAAAAGAGCCTTTCTTGTTTCCGCCTGGTTCATATTTCTAACGTTTCCCATTATGGTGATCCGCATCAATCCTGTGGAACATATCGTGGAATGGCGCTGGAAGAATATGGCGCTGGTGGGTATCGGGAGCTTTTTCCTTTCTTTTGTCTGGAATTATCTAATGAAGCAAAAAGAGCCTGGCTTTAAAAAGACTGAAACCGCAGAAAAAACCGACACGATACCCCCCCTGCCCCCGGCACGGAGAATACAGAGAGAAAAAAGGATATATATACCCGCACTGGTTGCCATTGGAACATTAACAATCGTTTTCCCCTTTATTTTTTCAATGTACCAGACCAATATAATGGTATCGGCGTTGATATACATTATGCTTGGCCTGGGTCTTAACATTGTCGTAGGCCTTGCGGGTCTTCTCGACCTGGGATATGTCGCCTTTTATGCTGTGGGCGCATACGCTTACGCTCTGTTGAATTACCACTTCGGAATCAGCTTCTGGATGGCGCTTCCAATAGGAGGAGTTTTGGGAGCTGTCTTTGGAATACTGCTGGGTTTTCCGGTACTCCGGCTTCGCGGGGATTATCTTGCCATTGTTACACTGGGATTTGGCGAAATCATACACATTATTTTGCAAAACTGGAATGAATTTTCTTTCGGGCCCAGCGGCATAGCAAACATTCCAAGGCCTTCTCTGTTCGGAATAGATCTGTCGGTTCACAGCTCTACAATATACATCTATTACATTATGATTGGCCTGTGCATCGTTACTATCTTTGTTGTGAATCGTCTGCAAAACTCCAGGATCGGCAGGGCGTGGGTCGCGCTCAGGGAAGATGAGCTTGCCTGCCAGGCCATGGGAATCGACAAGGCAAAAACCAAATTGACGGCATTTGCCCTTGGAGCCACGTTGGCAAGTATGGCCGGGGTTGTGTTTGCGGCAAAAACCACCTTTGTAAATCCCGCGAGCTTTACCATCTGGGAATCTATCATAATCCTGTGTATTGTTGTGATGGGTGGCATGGGATCCATAATCGGAGTTATCGCCGGGGCGCTTGTGCTGATACTTACGCCTGAATATCTGCGCGCATTTTCTGAGTACAGGATGCTGGCGTTCGGCACGATGCTCGTTGTGATGATGATCTTTCGTCCCGGCGGATTTATACCTGATGTGCGCCGCATATATAAATTTGAGGGCGTGAAAAGCATGGATAAGAGCTGATAAGATATGGAATGTGCACTGAAAGTTCAAAATCTTAGCATGGATTTTGGCGGTCTGAGAGCGCTTGATGATCTTGACCTGGATGTCGGCAGAAATGAAATCGTTGCGCTTATCGGTCCCAACGGCGCGGGAAAGACCACCTTCTTTAATTGCATAACCGGAATATATCCTCCCACCGAGGGGGATGTACTTATATCAGCACGCGGTAAAGACAGGCTGGAGAGGATAAACGGCATAAAACCGAACAAGGTTACTGAAAAAGGTCTGGCTCGAACTTTTCAGAACATCCGTTTATTTCCCAATATGACAGTCCTTGAGAATGTAATGATCGGACGTCACTGCCGCATGCATGCGGGCATCCTGGGCGCTGTGCTGAGAGGCCCATCAACGACAAGAGAAGAAAAAGAGGCGGTGAAAGACAGCTATGCCATTCTGGAAAAGATAGGGCTTGCGCAGTTTGTGAATGAGTTTGCCAAAAACCTTTCATATGGCGCGCAGAGACGTCTTGAAATAGCCAGGGCAATGGCTACAGAACCATTCCTGCTTCTCCTGGACGAACCTGCCGCAGGCATGAATCCCAATGAAACCAGAGAACTTGACGAATTGATAAAACAGATTCGCGACAAAGAAGGCATCTCCATACTCCTGATAGAGCATGACATGAAACTCGTTATGAGCATGTCCGACAGGATATTTGTAGTGGATTACGGCAGGAAAATTGCGCAGGGTACCCCGAATGAGATAAGAAATAATCCTGTTGTAATAAAGGCTTACCTCGGAGAAGAGGCTGATGCTTAAGATTAAAAACATACAGACTTTCTACGGGAATATCCAGGCGTTAAAGGATGTTTCCATAGAAATTTCAGAAGGAGAAATAATTACCCTTATAGGAGCAAACGGGGCGGGAAAGAGTACGACGCTCATGGCTGTCTCCGGTATAGTTCCACCGAGATCGGGCGAGATATTTTTTATGGGCGAGCCCATAACCGATATGGAGCCGGATAAAATTGTTTCATTAGGCATCTGCCAGGTACCTGAAGGCCGTCGCATCTTTCCTTATCTGTCGGTTACGGAAAATCTTGATATGGGAGCCTTCTTGAGAAATGACAAAGCAAAAATAAAAAAGGATATGGAATATGTCTTTGATCTTTTCCCCATCCTCGCGGACAGGCGTCATCAGGCCGGGGGTACATTGAGCGGAGGAGAGCGACAGATGCTGGCCATATCCAGAGCGCTTATGGCCAGGCCCAGGCTCCTTCTCCTTGATGAACCTTCGCTGGGGCTTGCCCCGCTTATTGTAAAAAAGATATTTGAGATAATAGGCAAGATAAACGCGGAAAATAACACTACCATCTTTCTTGTGGAGCAGAACGCGAACCTTGCGCTAAAGGTGGCCACAAGGGGTTATGTCATGGAAAATGGCCGTATAACGCTCACCGATTCTTCAAAAAATCTCCTTGCCAATGAAGATGTAAAGAAGGCATACCTCGGTTTTTAATCTTTATCCTTTCTTCGTTCAACCCCTGCCCTTCTGATTTTAAAAAGACCTGTTTGACCAATTTATAATTCTTTAGTAAAATTTTTGCTCTGACAGGCTTCTGGGGATGCGCTTGCTTTTGAGGTTTAAGGACAGGAGATAAATCAGTTGAAATCCTTATACTTAATAAAACCTTATTTTGTAAAAAACCGCAATATTATTCTATTCGGCCTTTTTTGTTTGATCGTTGTCGACATGCTGCAACTGTTTATTCCCCGCATAATTAAATGGGCTGTGGATGATCTTACGCTTTTTCAAATAAACCTGAAACAACTGCTGTATTATGCGCTGTACATAGTTGGAGTTTCGGTAATTATAGGATTTTTCAGATATGGATGGCGACGCTGTCTCATCGGCATGTCAAGAAGTGTTGAACAGGGTTTGAGAAACAGTCTGCTCGACCATATTCAAACCCTTTCTGCTTCATATTTCGATAAAGTAAAAACAGGGGATCTAATGGCCCATGCTACCAATGATATTCAGCATATAAGAATGGCTATGGGCATGGGCATGGTTGCGCTTACAGACGCAATAGTTCTGGGCTCTGCATCCATCTGTTTCATGTTATACATTAACAAGCTTCTAACATTATATGTTTTAATTCCAATGCCTGTGATTGTACTGGGAACCCGTTTTCTCAGCAAAAAAATGCATCGTCTGTATCAGGAGGTGCAGGGATCCTTTGCAGATCTTACAGAAGCTGTAAGGGAAAGGTTTGCAGGCATACGCATAATCAAGGCATATAACCTGGAGAAACAGGAAGCATCCAGGATAAATACAATATCAAAAAATTATATTAATAAAAATCTCCGGCTTGTAAAAAATACCGGGTCATTTTTTCCCATGCTGCTTTTCTTTTCCAATATAAGTCTTGCAATAGTTCTTTTTCTTGGAGGCAGACAAACCATCACCCTTGCTATAACACCCGGAGATTTTGTTGCTTTTATCAGCTATCTCGGGCTTCTGACATGGCCTATGATGGCTATGGGATGGGTTATAAATCTTATCCAGAGAGGAAGAGCATCCTTAGACAGAATCAACAATATTTTAAGCATGAAACCGGAGATTGATGATGCTACAGATGCTAAATCCATTAAACAGATTAAAAATAACATAATTTTTGAAAACGTCTCGTTTTCTTATGCAGACAACACCTTGGCTTTAAGCGACATAGACATAAAACTGAAACGCGGCGCTGTCCTGGGTATAATAGGTCCTCAGGGCAGCGGTAAAACAACATTATTAAACCTTATTCCAAGGCTCTTTGACGTATCATCGGGCCAAATTTTAATCAATGGAATAAATATATCCCGGATACTGCTTCGCGATCTCAGATCACTTATTTCTTTTATGCCGCAAGAGCCCTTTTTGTTTGCAGGTTCAATTAAACAGAACATAATGCTTGGAACTGCTGAAACAAAGGATTCTCAACTAATATCAGCGGCAGAAAAGGCTGCTTTGTATGATACTGTCAGGCTTTTCCCCAAAGGCTTTGATACAATTGTCGGCGAAAAAGGGATCGTTCTTTCAGGAGGACAAAAGCAGCGCATTGCCCTTGCGCGAACTCTTATGCATGACAGGCCCATTATGATACTTGATGATCCGGTAAGCCAGGTAGATATGGAAACCGGAAACCTTATTATAAAAACAGTCAAATCGATGGCAGGCGAAAAAACAGTTATAATTGTTTCTCACAGGCTTTCTGCGGTGCGTTTTGCCGATTTAATCATATCCCTGGACAAAGGCAGAATCGTAGAATCAGGCACCCACGAGCATTTGATGGAAAATAACCGGTACTATGCAAAAACATTTCGTTTGCAGGAAATCGAAGAGGAATTTAATGCGAACTGATTTCGGATATTTTGAAGAAAAACAGCTCGGCAAACCATATGACATGAAGATGCTGAAAAGGCTGTATCCTTTTACAAGACCGTACAGACTTCTTGTTTCAGGCTCGATCATGCTTGTAGTTTTAATCGCGTTTCTTGATCTTTCTCTTCCTTATGTCACCAAAATGGCCATAGATCGGTATATAGTGCCTCAATCAGCATCAGACATGGCTGATGCTTCTGGATCAGAAATCAGGAATTTAAAGGTCAATGTCCTTGAACCAGAAACAAGAGAAATTATCAGCAGGTATCCGGATATTTTTCAAATCAGCGGCCAGGAAGCTGTAATAGAGTTAAAAAATCTGTCGCAACTGAGTAAAAATGATCTTACAGAACTCCGCAAAAAAGATTTTAACGGGTTAAATATTATTACCGCTGTCTTTATCTGTATAATTATTTTTAGTTTTGTCTTTAATTTTTTGCAGGTCATACTCATGGAATATACCGGCCAGATGATAATGCATGATTTAAGAATGCGACTGTTTAAGCACATTCAGGAACTGTCGGTTTCATTTTTTACCAAAAACCCTGTTGGTCGTCTTGTTACAAGGACAACCAATGATATTCAGAACATGCATGATCTTTTCACCTCTGTTATCTCATTTGTTTTCAAGGATCTGTTCTTGCTCACAGGTATTACACTTGCCTTGCTTTGGATAAACTGGAAGCTGGCTCTTGTTTCATTTTCAGTACTCCCCTTTGTTGTTTTTGCTTCCATGTATTTTTCCACAAGCGCAAGGGATGCTTTCAGAACCTTAAGAATCAAGATTGCGGAAATAAATACCAGATTTGCGGAAACCATAGAGGGAATAAAAATCCTGCAGATTTTTCTGCATGAAAGAGAAAATTACCTGTCTTTTAAAAAACTGAATCATGAGCATTACATGGCAAGCATGCAACAGATTCATGTGTTCGCTATTTTCATGCCGGTTATAGAGCTTTTAGGCTCAATAGCTCTTGCGGTCGTTATCTACTATGGTGGCGGCAGCATGCTTGCGGGAAAAATAAGCCTTGGATCGCTCGTTGCGTTTATATCATATTTAAAGATGTTTTTCAGACCGATAAGAGATATTGCTGAAAAATACAATATATTGCAGAATGCCATGGCATCGGCTGAAAGAATATTTCTAATCTTAGACAACCAGGAAAAAATCCAACAACCTGTTGCTGATTCCGGGTATAAAACCCCTGATCTAAAAAAAATACAAAATATAGTAATGGAAAATGTATCATTTGGTTATACTGAAGATGAACCTGTGCTGAAGAATATTTCTCTTGAAATCCACGCTGGTGAAACAATAGCCATTGTAGGACGAACAGGCTCGGGCAAGACAAGTTTGATAAACCTGATTCTCAGGTTTTATGATCCAACGTCTGGAAAAATAACAATAAATGGAATCAACATAAAAGACTTCGAGCTGTCTTCTTTGCGATCAAAAACAGCCATGATCATGCAGGACCCATTTCTGTTTTCAGGAACAATACTGGATAATATTATTCAGGGACAAAACAACATTTCCAGACAAAACATGGAGTTTATTTTAGAAGCATCAAACTGTAAAAAAATCATAGAAAGATTGCCGGATGGTCTTAACACACTGCTTTATGAAGGGGGGACATCTCTGTCAAGCGGAGAACGTCAGTTAATATCAATGGCAAGGGCTTTTGCGCGCAATCCTGATCTTATAATACTTGACGAAGCAACTTCATATGTTGATTCTGAAACAGAAGAAAAGGTCAGACAGGCTCTTTACAGCCTGATTAAAAAAAGGACATCTATTATTGTAGCTCATCGCCTCTCAACCGTTCGACATGCAGACAGAATAATGGTTATAAACAAGGGAAGAATAATCGAAACAGGAACACATGACGAATTAATGAAGAAGAAGGGGTTTTATTTCAAGCTGAACCAGTTGCAGTTATCGTAAAACAGAACAACTCGAACAACTCGGGGACGCCCTTCGAACAACTCGGGGACGCCCTTTAGTTTTGCAGTTTTAAGCCTAAGGGTCGATTAGTTTGTAGCCCTTTTCTTGTACTATTCTCTCTCCTCGCTTCACTGACAAACTTATCCCAGATAAGGAAAGATTTAATCGCCTTGATAGTTCGGCCATGGTAATGCCGATATATTCATTACTGGTGATAAGGAATTGCTTGATTTGCATAAAGTTAAAAGCATGAAAATTGCTTCTCCCAGAATGTTTTGGGAGGAACTAAAGGCTCAACACCCGGATGAACGCTGATTGAAAAGGCTATGGTGAAGCATCAACGCTCAAGGGTAAAAATTTACGCCGGCTATGCAATTTTTACCACGGTTCGTTGCAGTATTTTGCCGTTTTTAAGTTTATATGACATCTTTACGGTTTGCAGACGGCCCTGTGCGAAAAGTTGAACGCATTCAGGGTAAAGTTCCCACTCCAATTTCAGGCCCTTTTCCTTGATTGAATCTAAAGTATCATCCTCCTCGATCTGAAACGCCTTCTGACCTATTATGGGCCCGGAGTCTTCACCATAATCTACAAAGTGGACAGTACAGCCTCCGACCTTGGATCCATACCTAAATGTATCGCCATATCCATCAACTCCAGGAAATGACGGAAGCAGGGCAGGGTGGATATTCATGATGCGCTGAACGCCTGGATTGTTGTTCACCCTGTCAATAAAATATGGGGTAAAATTTCTCATAAAACCGGCTAAAACAAGAAGATCAAACGGATAAGATTGCATTTCTTCAAGAAGCTTTGCTTCGGCGACAGCCCTTGTAATAATAAATGATTTTACCTTTTCAACGGCTGTATTATCTGAAAACAGATGCTGTCTGGAAAGTATATCATCCAGATCAAAATCATCCGGCAGTATAACCTGCTCAGGTTTTTTCTTGTAACTCTGTATTATCGATTTGTAGTTGACAACAAATGTAGGAATTTTGTGTTTAAGGCCCCTTTCAAGTCCTTGTGCTTCAGGGTTGTCTGATCCGACAAACACCATTTTCCCGTCTATCCTGCCTGATTCGCATGCATCAATAATGGCCTGAAGGTTTGTGCCGCCTCCTGAGATTAGAGCGCCGATGCTTATTTTTTTGCCCATTTAATTCTCCTTCAATAAAATCCTAATATCTTACCGCTTTAAATTATCTAACAAAATCGATTTCATGTGTCAATTGCAAGGATTTTCCCGATTGGTAATCCATAAATATGGTAATCCATAAATATTGACAATGAATTTATATTACTATATTTGACTTTATTGTTAAGATGCCTTATTAAATATATTGTAACTACACAAATAAAAAGGATATGTTATGGCAGCAAACATTCTGGAAGTTGACGACGGCAGTTTTGATGCTGAGGTATTGGCAGCGGATAAACCTGTGCTGGTAGATTTCTGGGCTCCGTGGTGCGGGCCCTGCAGGGCGATCGGTCCTGTAATCGAGGATATATCAGCTTCTTTCGGCGAGCAGGTTAAGTTTGTAAAATTCAATGTTGATGACAATCCAGCCACACCGGCGAAATACGGTATCAGATCAATACCAACATTAATTTTTTTCAAACAGGGTAGTGTTGTTGAGCAGATAATAGGTATAGTTGCAAAGGCAAAACTTGAGGAAATTATAAATAAAATACTGTAAGAACCCTTTGAAAGAAAGCCTTCTTTTGTTTGATTTAGCGCTAAGGGTTAGCGCTGATGTTTGGCGTTAATGCTTTCACTACGTGTCACTAACGTGTCTGTGTCAGGCTCAAATTTTAATTCTTGAAATATTGAAGCTTCCTGCCGCAAGCAGCGGGGAGCTTCAATATTTTTTTAAAGAGTTTTGTAGGAAATTTTGTGATGAAAAAGGCTGATTTTGACCTTGTAATAATAGGCGGCGGTCCCGCGGGGCTGACCGCCGGTCTTTATGCGGCACGAGCCAGGTTAAATGTTATTCTGGTTGAAAAGGCCATCCCGGGCGGACAAGTTAATACAACAGACTGGATCGAAAATTATCCGGGCTTCCCCAAAGGTCTTAGCGGAGCCGATCTGGTCCAAAATATAACACAGCAAACAAAGCGGTTTGATCTTAATATTGAAAACAACGAGGTAATTTCGATCGATTGTTCTGAAAACGTCAAGGAAGTCAGGCTTTCCGATAGAACCGTTACCACTCATACAATCATCATAGCCACGGGGGTCTCTCCAAGAAAACTGGGCATTCCCGGCGAAGATAGATTTTATGGCAAAGGTGTATCCTTTTGCGCCACTTGTGATGGGCCGTTCTATAAAAACCGTGTGGTTGCCGCAATCGGAGGAGGAAATACCGCGGTGCAGGAAAGCTTATTTCTTACTAAATTTGCCGAAAAGGTATATCTTATTCATCGAAGGGACGAACTCAGAGCAACAAAGATTCTGCAGGAACGGGCTTTTGCCAACAACAGGATAGAGATTATCTGGGATTCAATAGTAACAAGCATCAACGGAGGCTTAACCAACGTTGAAAATATTACGGTAAAGAATGTTAAAACAGACAACACAAAAGAGTTGCGGGTTGATGGTTGCTTTATCTGGGCAGGCATACATCCAAACACCGGATTTTTAGGAGACTGTGTCAGGTTGGATGAATCAGGATTTGTCATAGCTGATTCAAACATGGAAACTTCGGTGCACGGGATATTTGTTGCAGGAGATGTGCGCAATACTCCATTGCGACAGATTGTAACGGCAGTAGGTGATGCTGCGATTGCGGCATTTTCAGCCGAGCATTATATAGCAAATATAAATTAGAAGAAAACCAACTATTCTTACCACGGAGCACACAGAGACTACAGAGAAATAGAAGGATAAAAAACAAATTAATTCACTCTGTGCGCTCTGTGATCTCTGTGGTAAATTTTACAAATACAGATAGTTTGTTTTATAAGGCTAACATATTACAATGAAACGTATATTAATATTATGTTTAATTTCTTTTTTTGTTTTTTCCGGTTGCGCGTGGTTTGAAAGCAAGGAAGAAAAACCTGCGCAGGAACTTGCAAGAAATGGAATGGATGACTTCAAAAGCAGAAATTATAAAAAAGCGATTGAATCATTTGAAAAATTAAAAGACTGGTATCCTTTCAGCAAATTTGCGATTCTTGCGGAGCTAAAAATTGCCGATGCTTATTACTTTTTAAAGGAATATGAAGATGCTATTTTTGCTTATGAGGAGTTTGAAAATCTTCATCCCAACAACGAAGCCATCCCTTACGTAATATACCAGATCGGGCTGTGTTATTTTGACCAGGTAAGCACTCCGGACAGGGACCAGAGTTCGGCGGAAAAGGCAAAATCCACATTTATACGTCTGATAAAACAGTTCCCGCGTGATAAGTACGCTCATATGGGGAAAGCATATATCGATAAATGCGATAAAAGCCTTGCCGAAGCTGTGTTCGAAGTGGGGTTGCAGTATTATAAGAGCAAACACTACAAAGGGGCGCTGGCCAGATTCAAGTCGGTTATATCCGATTATCCTGATGTCGGGGTGCATTATAAGGCGCTTCAATATATAGTCCAATGTGAAGTCCTGATAGAGGAAAACAATAAATAAAGTATATAACATTTTTCACCACGGAGTACACAGAGAACAGAATGTGTTTGTGGCGGCTGCAAGTGCATGTCTGCTTGGTTACAACTGCAGATATGATGGAAAAAGCAAAAAAAGCGCCGTTGTCTTTAAGCGGCTGGCAATGGAAAGGATTCTGCCGATCTGTCCTGAACAGTTAGGAGGGCTCACAACTCCGAGAGATCCGTCCAGAATTGTTGACGGAGATGGTTTTGATGTTCTGGACGGAATGGCAAGAGTCGTAAACATTCATGGAACAGACAATACAAAGGCTTTTATTGACGGAGCCTATGCTGCTTTGAATCGGATAAAAGTGCATAATATCAAGTTTTGTTTTTTAAAAGATAAAAGCCCTTCGTGAGGAGTGGGTATAGGGGAGCGGTCGCGTCCTGAAATATCAGGCAACACGAAATCAGATGCTATAACCGGAGTTGCGGCAGCTCTTTTAATTAGGCAGGGAATAAAGATTGAAGAAATAAGCTGAATTTTAAATCAAGAAAACGGAGAAATAATCATGTCTAAAATGTGTGCAATATGCGGTAAAAAACCTCTAATAGGAAATAATGTAAGTCATGCCCATAATGTAACAAAACGGTATTTTAACCCAAACCTTCAAAAAGTAAGAGCATTATATAACGGGAAGGTAAAGAAAATAGTCGTTTGCACAAGCTGTATAAAATCGGGTCTGGTTGTCAAAGCTCCTTAATTTTTTCTGCTGGCATCATAAACAAACTTTACCTTTTTAATTTCTGATAAAAGAGCATTTAACTGGTCGATGTTCTTAACATAAATTGTAAAAAAAATTTCGACGTTACCACTTTCCATGGTTTCTGTTTTGGCGCTAACAATATTCGAACCATGTTTGCTGATGCTGGCCGCGATGTCGGCCAGCAAACCAATCCTGTCGTTTGAACGAACGATTATTTTTACAGGATAAGTTTCTGCAATATCCTTATCCCATTCAACATCTATCTGCCGTTCCGGATTTGTTTTTAAGGCATTTACACAGATTGTGCGATGAACTGTTACGCCGTAACCCTGTGTAATATAGCCGGTTATAGAATCTCCCGGGACAGGCTGGCAGCACTTTCCAAATTTTATCAGTATGTCATCAATACCATGTACAACTACACCTGTTTTTGGCTTTTTCTTTTTAACGTGGCCTATGATCTTAGTTAAAATAGATTTTTCTTTGTCTAATTGAGATGTTGGAACAAGCTTCCTAACTATCTGCAACGGTGTGATTTTACCGTAACCAACGGTTACGATCAGGTCGTCAATCATTTTAAAACCAAAATCCTCTACGGCCTTTTGCATTTCTTTTGATTTCAACAGTTCATTAAAATTAAGACTGTATTTCCGAAAAGCCTTTTCACAAATCTCTCTGCCGAGTGTAATGCTGCGTTCTCTTTCCTGAGTTTTTATCCACTGCCTTATTCTTGAACGGGCTTTAACCGTCTTAACAAACCTTAGCCAATCCTTGCTTGGATGATGGTTTTTTGACGTAATAATTTCTACTATATTTCCGTTTTTTAATACATACTGCAGCGGCACGATATGCCCGTTAACCTTGGCTCCGACACACTGATCACCCACCTCTGAGTGAATTAAATAAGCGAAATCAACCGGAGTGGCGCCTTTGGCAATTGATTTAATCTCTCCTTTTGGCGTAAAAACATAAACTTCGTCAGGAAAAAGATCTATGCGAACATTTTCCATGAATTCATCCGGATCTCTTATAGTCTGCTGGTTGTCAACCAGTTTCTGAATCCATGCAAAGGTATTGGTTACCTTTTCGTCAATACGCTTACCCTCTTTGTATCCCCAGTGAGCCGCTATACCTGATTCTGCTACCTTATCCATTTCCCATGTTCTGATCTGTATTTCAATGCGTTCGCCATAAGGTCCGATAACAGTTGTGTGGAGAGATTGATACATGTTTGGCTTGGGAACCCCTATATAATCCTTGATTTTTTTAGGAACAGGTTTCCACAATGAGTGTATGTGCCCGAGCGCTTCGTAGCACTGTGGTATTGTATCGAGTATTATCCTGAATGCTATAATATCGTAGATTTCTTCAAAGGATAAATCCTGATCAACCATTTTCTTATAAATGCTGTAAAAATATTTATATCTGCCTGTAACTTCACATTCCAGGCCATTTTCATTCATCTTTTTTTTGATATAATCTTTAACTGTTGCAACATATTGTTCGCGTTCTTCCTTGTCTTTGTGTACAAGGTTTTTTATTTTAGAATATTCTTCAGGCTGAAGATACATAAAGGCAGTATCTTCAAGCTCCTTCTTCATCCAGTAAATTCCAAGACGCGCTGCGGTGGGCGCGTAAATATCATGGGTTTCCTGTGCAATTTTTATTTTTTTTTGCTCAACTTTATGAAAATGCAGGGTTCTCATATTATGAAGACGATCGGCAAGCTTAATCAGTATAACTCTTATATCATTCGCCATGGCCAGGATCATCCTTCTGATGCTTTCAGCCTGACGAGCCTGTAAACTATCAAAGGCAAGCGAGCTCAGTTTGGTTACACCGGATACAATATGCGAGACATCAGTGCCGAATATATCTGTTATTTCTTCTTTAGTCGCGTGCGTATCTTCGATTACATCATGCAAAAGAGCGGCTGCAATACTGACGGAATCTAGTTTCATGTCCGCCAGAATGTAGGCCACTTCAAGTGGATGAGTAAGGTAGGGCTCGCCCGACAGCCGCATCTGTCCTTCATGGACCTTGGCAGAGTAAATATATGCCCTGTCTATAATGTCCTGATCTGCATCAGGGTTGTTGTCGGCAACCTTATCAAGTATATCGGTGATTCGGATCAAGGGTTAATATGCCTTTGCAAATATTACACGGTTAGTTGCAGTCTGTCCGCAGTAAACACACTTGCCTTTTTCCTTTATATCGAAAAGCGGAACACATCGTATCGAAACGCTAAGATCCTGCTTTATTTTGGATTCACACTCTTTTGATCCGCACCAGCATGATGATGCAAATCCGCCGTGAATTTCGGGTTTTTCACTATTTTCAGGTGTAAAAAATTCAATAAATGTTTTTTTGTCTTCGATTGTCACACTATGCTCCTTCCTGAACAAAAGGGCGCGTTCAAAAAGAGATGTCTGTATTTCATTAAGTATATCTGTTACCTGATTGATAAAATCCTCTCTTTTAAATGATTTTTTATCCTTATGAGACCTGTCACGTCTTCCCACAAATACGGAATTATCATCAACATCTCTGGGACCTATTTCAATCCGGAGAGGAATACCTTTTTTAATCCAGTCCCATCCTCTTGCGCCGCCGATTTTACGATCATCAATTTCAACTTCCAGCTCGCGGCCGCAGAAAAATTTATCTTTAAGCTCTTTTGCAAGGCTTTCAGTAAACTCCATTATTCTTGGCCTGTCATCAACCTTTCTTATAATAGGCAGCAGAACAACGTGTGACGATGCGATTTTAGGGGGAAGCACAAGGCCGTCATCATCGCTGTGTGTCATTATAAGTCCCCCGATAAGACGTGTGGATATCCCCCATGACGTTGTCCATGCATATTCCTCTTTTTCTTCGGCAGACTGGAATTTGATGTTGGATGCCCTGGCAAAATTCTGCCCTAAAAAATGCGATGTACCGGCCTGTAAAGCCTTTCTGTCCTGCATCATTGATTCGATGCAAAGAGTATCAACAGCTCCAGGGAATCTTTCCGCCTCCGACTTTTTCCCTCTCATTACAGGCATAGCAAGGTATTGTTCGACAAAATGAGCGTAAACATCAAGCATCATGTGAGCCCGTTCAATCGCCTCTTCCTTTGAAGCATGGGCTGTATGTCCTTCCTGCCACAGGAATTCACTGGTTCTCAGAAATATCCTGGTTCTCATTTCCCACCTGACAACATTTGCCCACTGGTTGATGAGTATTGGAAAATCACGATAACTGGAAATCCACTTTGAAAACGCATCTCCGATAATTGTTTCTGAAGTCGGCCGCACTACCAAAGGTTCATTGAGCGGACCTGCAGGCACCAGGCCGCCGTTTGGGCCTTTTTCAAGTCTGTGATGCGATACAACTGCGCATTCCTTTGCAAACCCCTCGACATGCTCGGCCTCTTTTTCAAGAAAAGAAAGGGGAATAAATAGCGGGAAATATGCATTTTTTACCCCTGTTGCCTTAAACATTTCATTAAGGACGCGCATGATATTTTCCCAAATGGCATATCCCCACGGCTTTATTACCATGCAGCCTCTTACGGGTGAATTCTCAGCCATATCCGAGGCCTTGACCACCTGCTGGTACCATTCCGGATAATCTTCAGCTCTTGTCGGACTTATTGCGGTTTTAACCTGTTTTGCCATATTAATCCTTTTATAATACTTTAATATTATACAACAAATTATCTACAGTTGTAAACATTTACCACAGAGAGCACAGGCGAGGCGGCCGGACATCTATTCTTGATTGGCGTGGCATGCAAACCAGATATCATAATAGTTCAATTACCCTGTCAACTTATAGACTAATGTCCCGTATATTCCACCTTATCTTTCAATGGCTGTTCCCGTTGGGTTCCTTCCTGACGATATAAACTTATAAACTGAGCTCGCGCAAGTTCCCTATGGTAAATTCTCGGATATGAATTCACTTTTTAGATCCCTGAGAACTGATAGGGACATTGTAATTTTATCGAGGATCTTTTTGGTTTTATCGACTTTGATCTTCCATTCGTCAAAGTTGATCCACACCTGTACGCCAGCAAAACTCCTTGCTCTTCCGCTTTGAACTCCCTTCTTCTTTATGCAGGGATAGCGTGTAGACTCCGAAGTGGAATCCAGAACATACAGGTCATTTACAAATATTTCGATTATTGTTTCTTCCTCTTTGCTCAGTTCTTTCAGATGCTTTCTTGTGTATGCCCTTGCTGCTACCCAAAGGTTTTTAATATCGTGTCCACCTTGTTTAACATCATGTCCATCGAGATACTGACCGTAAGCAATGATTTCTTTGAGCGTCAGTTCGACTCTATCAATAAATGTTAAAAATAAGCATTTAATACCTGATTTTTTCAGTTCTTCCTTTTTCCTGAAATGGCTGTCAATCAGCCAGTAGAGTTGCTCGCTGAAAATGACAGAATAGTCTTTTGCCTGTTCACCTTCATAGACGACAGCGCCGTTTTTGAACTTTACAAATGCTTTTCCTCTTATTGGTTTTGCAATCTGCTCAATGATATAATCTTTGTAAATTACGTTCCCCGTTGCGTCCAGCAAATCGGCATTTTTGTCCAGCTTTTTCGTGTTTTTAAACTTGAAGCCTGTTGCCGTTTGGCGCCATGCTTTCAAAACAGCTTTGGGTTCACCTTGCCCAAGTTCAATTTTTGAAAGTTCAATTTTCATTGACGCTTCATCGTTCTTTTCGGAAACGGTCAGAACTTCGATTTTTTTAACAAGTCCCTGTTTGTAACTGTCATAAGGTGTTAACCGATAAATAAGGTTTGAAAGGACTTTATGCGTAGCGGAATAGCGAATTTTAAACAGAGGGTTGAGAGCGTTAATTCTTTCGATTGAATTATCCGTATCCATTCCCTCTTGTGGCTCATCCATAATGATTATTGGATTGGTTCGTGAAATGGCTTCAATGTATGCCATATTTGAAAAAAGATCTTCACGTTGAGCCTGATTTAAAATTCGGTCATCAGAATTAAAAGACTGTAATGTCATCACCATAATTTGAGGATGCTGTTCCTCAACAAAATTCATGACTTTTGAAAGCCTTTTGCTGTCATATTCGAAACAGGTGGGTTTTATATTGTAAATATCCTCAAGTTGCTTTTCAAAGTTTTTTAGAGTTGCAAGGACACCTTCTTTAATGGCTACCGAAGGCACGAGTATAATGAATTTTGTAAAGCCATAATGCTCAAATAATTCAAAAATCGTTTTTATATATACCAGTGTTTTACCGGTACCTGTTTCCATTTCAATGCAAAGGTCATTTGTTTTTTCAATATTAGCAGTTTCTTCGCTTATTGCATTTTCAAGTAATATATCTTTGATATTTTTAATTATTTCATCTTTGATGAACTCGTAAAAAGTCCCGAAATCGTCATGCCGGACTTGATAAGCCTGC
>JASEIZ010000170.1 GCA_030017395.1 Desulfobacterales bacterium
GGCTTTCGCCGGAATGACGGAAAAGAGAACTTTTCGACTTTTTACGAATTCATCAGATTTGGTGAATTCGTAAAATGTATTATGCTGATATTTGGCGCTGTAACCGAAATAATTTGCAATTTTCTGGTATTACTAATCGTAAATGTAGGAGGTCATAATGAAAAAAAGAAAAGTATTAGCAGGATTGATTTTAGCAGCGGTTTTAGTCTTTACTCTTGGAGCATCCCAATCTATGGCTGTCGATACGATAAAGGTGGGCATAGTTCTTCCCCTTACCGGTTCTCTTGCAAAATTTGGAGAAATTGAAAAACAGTCTTTTGACATGGCTATGGAGGAAATTAATGCGGCAGGAGGTATTAACGGTAAGAAACTGGATTTACTTATAGAGGATACAACCGGTCGGCCGGAGGTTGGCCGATCTGTTGTTGAAAAGCTTATCACAAAGGATAAGGTCGTAATGATAGGCGGCGGATACAGCAGTTCAGTAACCTATGCCGCAGCCGGTGTCTGCCAGCAAAATCAAATGCCTTTTCTGGTGAACACAGGTTCGGCAGACAACATTACAAGCTCCGGGTGGGATTGGATTTATCGCATAAATCCTCCTGTAAGCAAATATGCAGGCGCTGTGGAGTCATTACTGACCCAGGTGATAAAACCAAAAAAAGTGGCTATTCTTTATGAAAATTCCTTATTCGGGACAAAAGGAGCCAAAGAATTTGAGGCTACATGTGAAAAACTTGGCTATGAAATAGTATTAAAAGAAGGATATGAGCATGGGGGGATTGATTTTAAACCGGTATTAATCAAGGTCAAACAACACGAACCGGATATTGTATATATGATATCATATATCATGGATGCCTCTTTGCTTATGAAGCAGTCAAAAGAATTAAAATTGACGCCTAAGATGTTTATCGGAGGTGCGGCTGGTTTTACACTGCCGGAATTCAAAGATAATGCTGGCATTGCTTCTAACAATGTTATTTCCGCTACCCTGTGGCATCAGGTGCTGCCCTTTCCGGGCGCTATGGATTATTACAACAAATTTGTTAAAAAATATAATAAGCCGACCGAGTATCATGGCGCAGAGGCCTATGCAGCGGCTTATGTCATTGCTGATGTCCTGAAAAGAGCGAAGTCTTTTAAAAACACTGATGTAAAAGCGGCTCTTGATGCGACTGATATGATGACTGTTTTCGGGCCGGTCAAGTTTACCACATGGGAAAACATGAAAAATCAGAATAAGGTGGCAACATATGTGGTCCAGTGGATCGATGGAAAGCTTGAACTGGTTTGGCCTGAGGAAGGCGCAACCAAACAGTTTGTATATCCTGTGGACTGGCTGAAGATATGGGGCTACTAATCTAAAGGAACAAAAGCGGTGAACCGTCATCACAATTGGCCTGGTGGCGGTTTGCCCCGTCTTTCATGAAAGGAACGTCAAATGGATGTTTTTCTCCAGACTATTATTGCCGGGATACTCATAGGTGGTCTTTATGCGCTTATAGGAATTGGTATGACTCTCATTATGGGCGTTATGGGGATAATAAACCTGGCTCATGGTCAATTAATGATGGTTGCCATGTATATTACCTTTGTCATGTCTCATTACCTGCATATTGATCCATATTTATCTCTTCTGGTGACCATGCCGGCATTATTTCTTTTAGGAGCGTTTCTCCAAAAGTATCTGCTGAATCCGTTAATGAAAATAGATTCGATTCTTCCTGAAAATCAGGTTTTGATGACAGTCGGAATTGGTATGGTTTTGGCTGAAATTGCCAGGTTTATTTTTTCATCCGATTACAAAACAGTTAAAACATCATATAGTTCCTCAGCAATTTTTTTGGGCAATGTCTCGTTTAATGTCCCCATGTGCATTGCTTTTATTATCGCGCTTATCTTTACAGCAGCCTTATTCTGGTTTCTGCTTAAAACCGACATCGGCCGTTCGATCAGGGCTACAGCTCAGGATAAGGATGCAGCAACATTGATGGGTGTAAACAGCAGCCGCATTACAATTATTACATTTGGATTGGGTTCCGGGCTGGTTGCCGCAGCCGGAAGTTTATTAATACCGATTTATTATCTCTTTCCTGATATTGGCGGGCCTTTTACGTTAAAGGCATTTGTAATCACCATTCTGGGAGGCCTTGGAAGTACGGTGGGAGCAATATTTGGAGGAATTGTCTTAGGGATTGCAGAATCTCTTGGCGCTACCTATATTGGCATGGGCTATAAAGATATGGTTGGATTTGTGATGTTCGTGCTGGTCCTGATCTTCCTGCCGGGCGGCCTGAAACGCCTTACCAAAGTATAGAGCAGGGGAAATTATGAACAAAAAGAATGGCATCTTGGCGGTTTTAGGGATTGTTTTACTAATTTTTCCTTTAGTTGTTCGTTCAGACTACTATCAACATCTTATCATTATTACCCTTATCTGGGTTATAATCGGATCTTCATGGAATCTTTTGGCAGGATATACAGGTCAGGTATCATTTGGACATGCCATATTTTTCGGCATTGGCGCATATACGGCAGGGATATTAGCCACGAAATTAGGGATGTCTGCATGGTGGGGCATGATGTTCGGCGGCATTACATCTGTGTTGATCGGGCTTTTTGTAGGCTGGGTCTGTTTCAGACTGCGGGGTCCTTATTTTGCTCTGGCTACACTTGCAGGCGGTGAAATTTTCAGACTAATCGCCACCAACTGGGAAAATCTGACCGAAGGCATGGTTGGAATCCTTATTATTCAAACATTCAGAAGCAAGCTTCCATATTACTACATTGCTCTGGCTCTCGCCGCCTTGTGTATCTACATTATTCATATAATTATGAAATCTAAATGGGGTTATTATTTTGTGTCCATCAGGGAGGACCAGGATGCCGCAGCTTCATTAGGTATTAATATCGTTCTTTATAAAAACATCTCTCTTTTAGTCAGCTCTTTTTTTACCGGTATGGCTGGAGCATTTTACATGAATTATATGGGTTTTATTGATCCTGAGGTCGTGTTTTCCCTCCATTTTATATCGATTATGGCTATTCTGGTCGGCATTGTCGGCGGTGTCGCCACCATCTGGGGGCCTGCTGTAGGGGCTTTTGTTATGGTAGGGCTTCAGGAGACATTCAGAAGCGCTTTTTTTGGCCTGGCACCAAAATGGATCAGCCAGGGGCACGCCCTGGTTTTTGGGCTCTTGGTTATCTTTGTTATTATGTTTTTTGCTAACGGCATTGTCGGCGATTGGTCAAAAATTAAAAAAATATTTTTTAAAACCAGGGAAACTACCTGAAACAAAGCAAAAGGAGAAAGTAATGGCACTCCTTGAACTGAAAAATCTTGTTAAAGATTTTGGAGGACTCAGGGCGGTAAATGATGTCACGCTTAATATTGAAAAAGGCGAGATTTTTGGTCTTATTGGACCAAACGGCGCGGGGAAAACCACGATTTTTAATTGTATAAACAATTATTACCCATTTACGTCCGGAGATATTCTTTTTAAAGGAAAAAGCATAAAGGGATTTAAGACTCATAAGATTTGTCACCTTGGTATTGCGCGTACTTTTCAGATCGTAAAGCCGCTTGCCCGAATGACGGTTCTGGAAAATGTAACAGCATCTGCCTTTTGCCGGATTAAAAAAATAAAAGATGCCAGGGACGAGGCACATAAGGTGCTGGAATTCTGCAATCTTTCAAGCGAAAAAGACAAATTGGCAAAAAGTCTTCCGATAGGGGGAAGGAAACGGCTCGAGATCGCACGTACCCTTGCTACAAGACCAGAGTTTTTGCTCCTTGACGAAACAGCCGCAGGCCTTAACCCTACTGAATTGGATGAGGCCATTGATCTTATTATAAGAATAAAGGATAGCGGCGTCACCATTTTTATCATAGAACACATTATGAAGGTTATCATGTCTATATCGGATCGAATTCATGCGATAAATTTTGGCGTAACTATTGCAGAAGGCACTCCCAGTGAGGTTGCCGCTAATCCGGCGGTTATCGAAGCTTATTTAGGAGATGAATATGCTTAACATTAACGGAATTGATATATTCTATGGAGACTTACAGGTCCTGTGGGATGTCTCATTCAGTGTTAACGAAAAAGAAATAGTGGTATTGATCGGCACCAATGGCGCTGGGAAATCAACAACCATAAAGGCCATTTCTTCATTGCTTACACCCAGAAAAGGAAGTATCAAATTTAATGGCGTGCGTCTGGATCATTTGCCGCCCAATCAAATTATAGAACATGGCATCGTCCATGTTCCAGAAGGCAGGCGTCTCTTTACCGGAATGAGTGTAGAAGAAAACCTCATTATGGGTTCCCTTCGTGGTGAGTCAAAAGTAAAACGCTTTGAGACTATGGACTATGTTTTTGAGCTTTTCCCGAAGTTGAAAGAGAGAAGAAAACAAATGGCGGGGACACTTTCAGGTGGTGAACAGCAAATGGCTGCCATTGGAAGAGGCCTTATGTCATTGCCTAAGATAATGATGTTTGACGAACCATCATTGGGTTTGGCTCCTCTCCTGGTACAGGAAATTTTTGAGATGATTAAAAAGATTAAAAAGGAAGGAGTTACAATTTTACTCATTGAACAGAATGTAACTAAGACTCTGGCCATGTGCGACAGAGCCTATGTTATGGAGAATGGACGTATCATACTGGAAGGAACTGGCAAAGAACTTATGGAAAACAAAAAGGTTAAGGAGGCTTTTTTAGGGATTTGATAATTGATGAACTCGTAAAAAGTCCAAAAACACCGTTTTCCGTCATTCCGGCGAAAGC
>JASEIZ010000171.1 GCA_030017395.1 Desulfobacterales bacterium
CTTTCGCCGGAATGACGTAAAACGGTATTTTTTGACTTTTTACGAAGCCATCAATTTTAATGTTTCGGTTGCGGAGGTTGGCTCAAACGATGTTCATCAAAGAGCTGAAATAGGTTTTGTTCTGGTAGGCAACAACAAGGCGTTGATTAATTCTAAGATTGACAAAATATTCAACATGGCAGATGAGGCTGGGCTGGCTGAGATGATTGATAATAAAATGGAGATTATCAATTTATGAAACACTTTTCACGATCCGATAGGGTAAGCGGCCAGATACAAAAAAACCTGTCGGAACTGATGAAAAAAAGCATTAAAGATCCTCGCCTTGAGATGGTTACGATTACCGGCGTAAAGTTGTCTCAAGACTTAAGGATTGCCCGTGTATACTTTGTTTCTTCGGGAGATAAAACAAGCAGGAAACAGGCAGCTCAAGGTTTTAAGAGCGCTCTTGGATATATAAAACGGATTCTTGCTGCTAAACTTGGCTTGCGTTATATGCCTGATCTGCAATTTTTTTATAATGAATCTTTTGATTATGGATCGCACATAGACCATGTGCTAAAATTAATAAAAGCCGATGATTAATCAGATAATAAAACACTTGAAAAACAGTAATAATATTTTTCTTTGTTCTCACATTAATCCGGATGGAGATGCGATAGCCTCTCTTCTTGCAATGGAGCTTGCACTTGCTTTATGGCAGAAAAAAACAGCTCTTTATAACGAAAGCCCTATTTCTGCTGTTTATCGTTTTTTGCCTTCAGTCAAACGTATTGTGCGGCATATTGACAGACAAACCATATATGATACCGCCATTGTTCTTGATTGTGGCGATTTGGATCGTGTCGGGAATGCAGCTTCATTTGTAAGCTGTATCCCGGTTGTTATAAATATCGACCATCATGTTTCCAACACCGGCTTTGGCGATTTTCAGTTAATAGATTCTTCTGCATGCGCCAGTGTTGAAATCATATACCGTCTTTTAAAGCAGATGAAATTGCCCATTAGCAAGGATGTTGCCACCCTGATATATACCGGAATTTTAACTGATACGGGTTCGTTCCGTTTTTCAAATACGAACAAATCGGCTTTTGCAATTTGCAGTGAAATGATAGATATCGGCGTTGATCCCTATTATGTCGCCAGGAATATATATGAAACTCTCTCTCCGGGCTACATGAAACTTTTACATAAGGCGCTTGGCTCTATAGAAATATCAAAAAATGGCAAACTATCCATGATAACGCTTACGCAGGATATGTTAAACGAAACTGGAGCTCGGCCCGAAGAGATAAACGGCCTGATAAATTACGCAAAGGCTATAAACAACATTAAGATAGCGGTTCTTATTCACGTGATATCCGATATGACGGAAGAATCAAAAAAGCAGGACAGATTTAATGTCAGCCTCCGTTCCGACGGAACCGTTGATGTCGCAGCATTTGCCTCATCTTTTGGCGGTGGTGGTCACTACAGCGCGGCAGGATTTGCTATTGAATCTTCAGTTATTGATTTAAAAAACCTGATTTTTAATTTTGCCGAAACAATTTGATGCAGCATCAATTAAACGGGATTTTGGTTTTAGATAAACCGGCAAATATGACTTCCGCCAAGGTTGTAGCACATGTTAAGAAACTGCTTGGCGCAGGAAAAATCGGACATGCCGGAACCCTTGATCCGTTTGCAACAGGTGTATTGGTCTGTTGCCTCAATGATGCTACAAAGCTTTGCAGGTTTTTATTGCACGACAGGAAAAAATATGTGGCGGTTGTTCATCTTGGGATTGAGACAGATACGCAGGATTTTACAGGAAATATAATTTCAACATCCGATAAAACGGCATTTACGAATAATAAGTTATTTCTAACATTTAAGCAGTTTGAAGGGAATATCAAACAACGGCCTCCGGTTTATTCGGCATTAAAGCATAAAGGTGTTCCGTTATACAAGCTTGCACGAAGAGGCAAGCCTGTTCAGAAAGAAGCAAGGAGCGTTTTTGTTTCATATATTAAAATACTTGAGATAAGTTTACCCCTGATACGTTTTGAGGTATCCTGCTCTGCAGGAACATATATCAGGATGCTATGTGCTGATATTGGAGCGGCTCTTGGATGCGGAGGGTGTCTTAAAGAGCTAAGAAGGATTGAAAGCAGTGGATTTACAATCAGCCAAGCTTTAACATTTCCGGCAATTGAAGCTCTTCATTTATCGAACAAGCTTTCAGATCGGCTGATAAACATGTCGGACGCGTTACAGTATATGCCCAGGTATGTCGCTGATAATCTTTTGACTGACAAGTTAAAACATGGCCGCATAATTACCAGGCAGGATATTATTGTGCAACAAACCGGTATTAATGAAGATTTCATCAAGGTTGTTGATGTCTATGATAATCTTATAGCAATATTAAATCTGGAAAAAAATAGCGATAGGTATCATTATTGCTGTGTTTTCACAAAATAATATAAAATATTTATTAAAACGAGGAGGCAAAGAAAGTGGTTCAGACATCGGGAATTAAAAAGGATCTCATTAATCAATACAAACTGCATGAAACTGATACAGGTTCACCTGAGGTCCAGATCGGACTTTTGACACATCGTATTGCATATCTTACTGAACACTTGAAGATTCATAAAAAGGATCATCATTCCAGAAGAGGTTTGCTGGTTTTGGTTGGAAGGCGACGCAGACTTTTAAACTACGTCAAAAACAATGATGTGCAGCGATACCGCTCTATAATTAAAAGCATGGGGTTGAGAAGATAACATATTTAGTTGGCCGTCTTTATTGATGAATTCTTAACAAGTCATTTTTTTCACCACTGAGCCTACTGAGGACACAAAGAACATATTGATATATTAAATTGTGCTTGATGTGTTTTCTGCGGTAAATTTGATTTTTGCGAAGCCGTCATTATCGATCATTAGTATTTATAAGGAGACAAAATGGAAAACATATATAAAACCGAAGTAGGTGGAAGAATTCTAAGCATAAGCTCGGGAAAAATTGCAAAACAGGCTTCCGGATCGGTAGTAGTTCAGTACGGAGAAACCATTGTTCTGGTTTCTGCCGTATCATCCAGGGAGGAACTGGGGGTAGATTTTTTGCCTCTTTCAGTAGAATATCAGGAAAAGATATATGCGGCGGGCCGGATACCCGGTAATTATTTCAGGCGTGAAGTCGGGCGCCCAAGTGAAAAAGAGACATTAACCGCCAGGCTGATCGATCGTCCCATGAGGCCTCTCTTTCCAAAAGGCTACTGCAGCGAAACACAGATTATCGCTCTTGTTCTTTCCATGGATCAGGAGAATGATCCCGATATTCTGGCAATGATAGGAGCTTCTGCGGCGCTTGAAATATCTGATATCCCTTTTGCCGGACCTATTGCATGTGTTCGTGTCGGCAGAATAGACGGCAAGCTTGTAATCAACCCGTTAATAAGTGAATATGAACAAAGCGATATCAATATTATTGTAGCAGGGTCTGAAACCGGAATCGTAATGGTGGAAGGAGGCGGCAACATCGTCTACGAGGCCGATATGCTGGAGGCCATATTTTACGGGCATGAGGCATTAAAACCGATAATTGATATACAAAAGAAACTAAAGTTAAGCAATGGAGTTAAAAAGCGTATATTTGTCCTCCCCGAAAAAGACAAAGGTCTCGTCAATAAAATCGTTTTTGAAGCACCCTTAAAGCTACGTGATATTCTTATGATTTCAGGCAAACAAGAGCGTAATAAATCTCTTAGCGTCTTTAGGGCCGATATTCTTGCAAAACTCGGCGATGATTTTACTGAACGCAGGGATGAAGTATATGATATATGTAACGACTTGATTAAATCTACTATGCGAGATCTTATACTTAAGGAAGGGCGCAGGATAGACAACAGGAAATTTGATGAAATAAGGCCTATTTCCTGTGAGGTCGGAATGTTGCCCAGACTTCACGGAAGCGCTCTGTTTACCAGGGGAGAAACCCAGGTATTAGGAGTATTAACCCTTGGCTCGGGTCGTGATGAGCAGCGTGTGGAAACTTTAAGCGGGGAAGAATCCAGACCATTTATGCTTCATTACAATTTTCCACCATATTCAGTCGGAGAGGTAAAACGCCTTGTTGGCCCAAGCCGCAGAGATATAGGCCATGGCGGGCTGTCAACAAGAGCTATTGAAAAGGTTTTGCCGTCCAAGGAAGAGTTTGACTATACTATTCGAATTGTTTCAGAGGTGTTGGAGTCTAACGGTTCTTCATCCATGGGGACAGTATGCTCAGGTATTCTAGCGCTGATGGACGGCGGGGTTCCCATAAAGTCTCCGGTTGCAGGCATTGCAATGGGTCTTGTAAAGGATGGAGATAATGTGGTTATCCTGTCCGACATTCTTGGGGATGAAGATCATGCCGGTGATATGGATTTTAAGGTGGCCGGCACAAAAGAAGGCATAACCGCCCTTCAGATGGATATTAAAATTCATGAACTATCAAAAGATATATTGAAAAAGGCTCTTGAGCAAGCCCGTTTAGGGAGGCTTTTTATTCTTGACAAGATGCTGGAAGCATTGGAAAAGCCCAGGGACAAAACCTCTCCCTATGCCCCCAAAATAATAACTTTAAATATCAATCCTGATAAAATCCGTGATATAATAGGGCCGGGTGGCAAAATGATCAGGGCGATTCAGAGCGAAACAAACACACAGATTGAAGTAGATGATGCCGGCCTTGTTAAAATTGCTGCTTTTTCTCAAAAAGAATCGGATGCTGCCTTAAAAGCGATAAAAG
>JASEIZ010000172.1 GCA_030017395.1 Desulfobacterales bacterium
GGCTAAGCAATGCGATGTTTCTCTCCGCAATAGTGATTTCAATAGTTCCTTCCGCCACCTGCTGTATCAACTCATCTGTGGGTATATTATCATACAGTTTAATCTCAACATCTATTCCATCTTTTTTAAGGGCTTCGAGCTTTTCCTGATAAGATGTCCCCCTTCTTACATGAACGGTTTTGCCAGCGAGATCCGCAGCTTTTTTAATGCCTGTATTGTTGCGACAAACGATAACATATTGTTGGGTTGACATATAGCCATTGGAAAAAGCAGCCTCTTTTTGCCTTTTAGGTGTAATAGTCATGTTGGCAGCCACAAATGAACCTGTTCCATATTTTAAAGCCGAAATCATGGAATCCCATTTTTCAGCAATATTCACCTCTAACGCGACTCCAAGATAATCTGCAAAAAGCTTTGCAAGTTCATATTCAAAGCCCATGGCCTGATCTCTGTATAAATAGTAACAATGTGAATTATTATAGGTTATTAATGTAAGTTTGCCTGAATTAAGAACCTTGTCCAATTCACGAAATCCGGATGAATTTATATAGACAAAAAGCAGGTTGCAGGAAATAAACAAAAGAACAATTATTTTGTTGCGCAGAGGTTTCAGAATGTTATTTAAGCTATTGTCGGCCATTTACAATTAAAAAGCTCCTAATTGACACTTAGTTATTTTTATATTCAGAGCTTCACAGGCGGAGCTTACTATCATCTTTTGGATATTAAATTTAGATGCGATCTCCCATGCACTTATGCAGGTAAGTTTTTCTTCAACCAGCCTGTCTTGGATTGCCTTTTTTAAGTTCCGGTCTTCAGGCTCTTTAGCTTTAATGATTTTTTTTTGAGGTTGATAACCAAATAGGCCAAGCTGACATTTAGTCAACCTGAAATTTAGAAGATCTACGGTCATTCCCACTTCCGCGGATGAAATCTGAAGACCGTCTGCAATCTGAAATGCACTAAGGCATGTTAGTTTGCAGTCTTTACTGTGTTTTAAAATCTCATTTTCAATAATGGTACTTATTTGCGCTTTGCCTTGATGTTTTTCCGCAAATTTATTATTTTTCTGATCGATCATTATCTTATTCCTTTCGTTAATATAACTTGATAGTATAGGAAATCCTGTTTTTTGCCTAATGAATTCAGCGCTATAAGACAAATGCATCTCTGAACAAGGAAAGTGCCTAAAGTTCAGGAGCTACAGGGTGTTGTCACCTCACTGCTTTAAACACCCATAACTTTAAAATCCGTTGCACCGAAGGTGCATCCCTTAACTTTAGGCACTTATGTTCACACCTAAATTGCGCTATGATGTCGGGCAATTTTATATCGCAGTTCAATTAAAAATACAATTGTAAAGCATAGAGATTCTATTTACTTGAACAAAATTAAAGCCTTTGTTAATATTTTTAATTATGAAAATAAAACGTAAAAAAACACGTCAAATCATGGTCGGTAAAGTAAAGATCGGTGGAATGGCTCCGGTTGCTGTTCAGTCCATGACTAATACCTTTACACAGGATGTCTCGGCCACGGTTTTACAAATAAAACGTTTGGAAGCTGCCGGATGTGAGATTGTCCGAGTGGCTGTGCCGGATAAAGAGGCTGCCGAGGCAATTTATGCAATAAAAGATAAAATATCGATCCCTCTTATAGCAGATATCCATTTTGACTACCGCCTTGCAATTGCCTCGGCTATGGCCGGAGCCGATGGCCTGAGGTTAAATCCAGGCAATATAGGAGGAGCAAAAAAAATAAAGGCGGTTATTGACTGCGCGAAAGAATTTAACATTCCAATCAGGATAGGAGT
Organism: Desulfobacterales bacterium; assembly: GCA_030017395.1. Classification (GTDB taxonomy): domain Bacteria; phylum Desulfobacterota; class Desulfobacteria; order Desulfobacterales; family ETH-SRB1; genus Desulfaltia. Next base: position 1,814 of record JASEIZ010000172.1, read on the forward strand.
TAATTCCGGCTCTGTCGAAAAAGATATTTTGAAAAAATATAAAGGCGTTACTGCTGAGGGCATGGTTGAAAGCGCCATCCGTAATATAGAATTATTAACATCACATGGTTTTTATGATATAAAATTATCTATAAAAGCATCGGATGTGATTCGCAGTGTTGAGGCTTACAGGCTGCTTTCAACAAAAACCGATTTTCCTCTCCATGTTGGTATAACAGAGGCCGGCCCTCTTTATCCGGGAATAGTTAAATCATCACTCGGCATAGGAATGCTTCTCGCAGAAGGGATAGGTGATACGATCCGTGTTTCTTTGACCAGAGATCCTGTCGAAGAGATTCGTGTGGGTTATGAAATTCTGAAGGCTCTTGATATTCGCCGGCATGGCCCTGATATAATATCATGCCCGACCTGTGGTAGGTGCAATATTGATCTGTTTAATATTGTAGAACAGGTTGAAAGCGCACTTGTATCGAATACTCTGCCGTTTAAGATAGCTATAATGGGATGCATTGTAAACGGCCCGGGAGAAGCAAGGGAAGCGGATATTGGAATTGCCGGCGCCGACGGCACAGGGATACTGTTTAAAAAAGGAAAGGTGATAAAAAAGTTTCCTCAGGAAAAACTTGTTGATGTTCTACTGAAAGAGCTTGAGCAGATGGCAGGAAAAGCCAACTATTTTCACCACAGAGCACACAGAGGCCACGGAGAAATTGAAGGATAAAAAACAAAGTATTCAGCCACAGATTCACACAGATGAACGCAGACAGGTTTAAATATAAGACCGTTCACGGTTCAGTGGTTCAAAGTTCAAAGTTAAACTGATTTACCGGAAAAAACAACATTCAATCAAGATAATATCATTAAGGGGCAAAGGCAGCCCTGACGTCTTTTCGACCCCTTTTCAAACTTATGAATTGAGGATGTCCACTAAGCCACTGGAAAGATAAATAAGCAAAAGGAAAAACGTGGAAACAGATATAGATAAAAAAACGATCAGGATTCCTATTGAGCGGATTGAACAGGCTATCTTGTTAATACGAGGGCAAAAGGTTATGTTGGATGCTGACTTGGCCGTTCTTTATGAAGTCTCAACTAAAGCATTGAATCAGGCTGTTAAACGGAATGAACGGCGATTCCCGCCGGATTTTATGTTTCGACTGACCAAAAAAGAAAAGGGTGAACTGGTCACAAATTGTGACCGGTTCGAAAGGCTAAAACATTCCTCAGCTTTACCCCGTGCCTTTACGGAACAGGGTGTATCCATGCTATCGAGTGTGCTTAAAAGCGATCGGGCTATTGATGTGAATGTTGAAATCATGAGAGCCTTTGTGCGGCTTCGCCAGTTAATGGCCACCCACACTGATCTTGCACGCAAGCTGACTGCCTTGGAGCAAAAATACGATAAGCAGTTCAAAGTTGTTTTTGACGCGATCCGTGCCTTAATGACACCCCCTGCGAAACCACGCAAGAAGATCGGGTTTGTGGTAAAGGAAAAGCAAGGCAAGGCCACCCAACCCAAAAACCCTTATGCGGCTATTGACGGTAAAAAAATCGCAAAGGGAAATCAATGGATTCTCTCATATTTGCAGCTCCAGTATTCCCGCTTCTCTCCCTATCTCGCTTAGGATTATATAATCCTTGCCGTTTCATTAAAAATAATGTAATATTAGCATTTTATAACAATCAAAAAAACAAGTTGTTAATATCATTGATTTATTGCTTAACGTTTATTATGTGTTTTTAATACCCCGCTGCTTGTGGCGGGGAGCTTCATTGGGCGGTATCGATGCAGAAATAAAATGAAATCCAAACTTGAAAAAGCAGGGAACAAATTATATCGAATGAATTCGTTTTATGCCCTCTTATTTTCTTGGAGAAATTAAATGAAAATAAATCGTCAGGAGATTGTAGTTTCATTTGAAATTGATCCATCTATTGTGCTTTCTTGCGGTTCTGCTATTAAGAATGCACAAAAAAAATTAGGTGGTCGTATCTTGTCAATTAACGCACCTGATGATGCTCCTCCTTCAATGCCAAGAATTATACTCAGGTTAGAGGATACTATAATGAATCTTGGGTTGGATCGTATTCAAATCACAGCTATTCCTCCTTCTCATGTGGCGGATGAAATAGAGAAATCATCTAAATTTACACTTCAACGCATAACACCCATACTTTCTGAACTATTGCCTTCAATACCTAAATATCATTGGTCTGGAGTTATTACAGAAATTGAATACCACGAAGATCCTTTGAAAAGTAACTCAGCAAATGAGGCGGCAATACCTATTTTTGATAAACTTATAAATATTGACAGAAAAGATATAGGCCTGAGTGCATTCCAACTCCAATACGGAATTAAAGACGATCAACACTTTGTAACCTATACAGTTAGTGCATTCGAAGGTAGAAAAATTGAGTTAAAAGTGCCACCACAAACTGGATTTTTTCTTCTTGACCCTTCCGAATATCCCTTAACAGCATGTGGGATAAGAATTTTATTGGACATCAATAATAAACCGAACAAACATAATGAAAATTCATTTCAAGACATAGAGAAAATTTTATTAAAAATGAAGCTATTGGTAACTAACATACCAGAAGACTTAAACTTGCAAGGGGTATTGCCATGACACGATACTTTGGGCAGCAAGAATCGTTCAGCAAGCCTGCTGAAATTATTCCATTCCCTTTAACAAATACATCATCTACGTCTGGCACAAACATTGAGTCCCTTTTAGTTGATGCTTTTTTTAATCCTGAGGTAGAAGCTCATTTGAAGGGGTTTGTTGAGGGCGCCATTATGAATGTATGGGTAAAAACACACTTGACAGATTTCGGAACACTTGAAGACCCTTTTGACGCAATTTATATATCTGAATTAAAGGCTGACAGTATCCATAAACAAGATTTAGAAAGAATTTTACAATATTCAAAAATAGTTGA
>JASEIZ010000173.1 GCA_030017395.1 Desulfobacterales bacterium
CTTTCGCCGGAATGACGGAAAAGAGAACTTTTCGACTTTTTACGAATTCATCAATATTAAGCCGACGGCAAAAACCCAACTGTCAATAGAATTTTATATCTAATATTATTTTAATATGTCAACATGAAATCATCAGGATTTAGCTGTTTATAAATCGGATTAAATGTGGCTGAAATTATTGGTTTAAAGCAAGACCAGCTCGTAAGCGCGGCTTCCAAGTTTAATCTTTTCAGCATAATCGAGCTGGATCTCCCAGTTTACATTTGGATATATTTCCCTGAACTTATCCTGGCCCGGTTTTGCATTTGTTTTAAGACAGGATCCTTCAAGCGCCTGTTCTTTGTTTACAAGGTCAACAGAGGCCTGGTCAATGGCAACAGGGTCTTTTGATGCAACTATTCCAATATCCCTGACTATTGGGGCATCATTGTGGGATATGCAATCACAGGCAGGGGAGACATCTGTAATGAAATTCAAAAATAATGCCCTGCCTTTCTTGTTTTTTAAAACACCCATTGTATATTCAACCATGTTTTCCATAAAAACAGGTATATCCTGATTCCACTGGATCTGTATTGCTTTATTTGGGCAGATAACGATGCATTCTCCGCAACCCATACACTTTTTGGGGTGAATAAACGCCTTTTCTTTAACAAGTGAAATGGCTTTTTGTGAGCAGTGAGCCGTGCAGTCGCCGCAGCCGGCACATTTTTTTCTTTTTACTTTTGGCGCTACTGTTGAATGCTGGGCGAGCTTCCCCCTTCGTGATGCGCATCCCATGCCGAGGTTTTTTATGGTTCCTCCGAAACCGGAAAGTTCATGACACTTGAAATGCGCTGCCGACAGCAGAGAATCCGCATGGATAATTTCAGACCCGATATAAACCTTGTTAAAATTCTTTTGATCTATGGTGACACAAGTCTCGCTTTGCCCCCTTAAACCATCTGCAATAATAACCGGAGCATCTATTACAGAATAGGCAAAACCGTTGGAAATAGCTGTTGCATGATGATTGGGAGAATCGCTTCGAGTGCCGGCATAAAGCGTGTTGCAATCAGTTAAAAAAGGTATCCCTCCGATCCCCTTTAAGGTTTCCACTATCTTTCGAATATATACAGGGCGGATAAAGGCTGTGTTGCCTGATTCTCCGAAATGGAGCTTGACTGCAACAAGGTCTCTTTTTTTAATAATTTTTGAAATGCCAGCTGTTTTAAGAAGCCTTGTGATCTTTTGTGGCATATTTTCCTTATAAGTAGCTCTAAAATCGATAAAATAGACTTTGCTTTTCATAATATACTCCGTATAATATTTTTTTAAAAAAAAGTGTTAATTAGTGCCTGAACGAAAACCTCTCTTTTTGTCATTTCGACCGTAGGGAGAAATCTTTAATGCCTGTATTTTCAGCACGATAAGATTTCTCGCTTTGCTCGAAATGACAGCTTTGGTTAGTTTTCATTCAGATATTAATTATAAGGCAGAATTACTCAGTAGTTAATCTTAAGTCAAGCTGTTTGAACAATACATTTTATAGGACTGCAAATGAGCTTAAATTCAAAATTGGATGTTTTAGACAGAATTTATAAGGTTTATGATGATTTTGCCTGCAATCTGGATGTGGCGTGCGAAAAATATTGCGACACCTGTTGCACCCGGAATGTTACATTGACAACCCTTGAGGGATACAGGATCGTTGACTGTCTTATATCGGAAGGAAAAGAAGATTTATTTGATATTATTCGAAAAAATTTACACAAGGGGCGATTTCAGCCTTGCATAACCACAAACAGGCTTGCAGAATTATCTATTGCTGAAAAGGATATTCCTGATGAAAGCAGTCATTATTTTCAGGAAGAGTGTCCGATTTTAACAGACAGACAATGTCCAATTTATAAAGTCAGACCGTTTGGATGCAGATGCTTTGTTTCAAAACATAGCTGCAGAGGAAAAGGTTATGCCGAGGTTGACGAGTTTATTCTTACCGTGAACAATGTGCTTATGCAGTATATTGAACATATTGATTCGCAGGGCTGTTCTGGAAATTTTATTGATGTGCTGCTTTATTTTGAATCAAGTGAAGCCCGCCGGAACTACAGTGAAGGTTTATTGAATTGCGCCAAAAACAACCTGATATCAAACCGATCAATACCAGCCCTGATGATACCACCTGAACACCGGCTTAAAATCCAACCGATCCTGCAAGCGATACCAGACCTATAGATTAAGCAATCTTGCTGCATTTTTCCAGCAAAGGGAATCTATTTCGTTTTTTGTAAGTCCGGCCTGATCAAACTCCTTGAAATATCTTGCAGGCGTTAAAAGAGGGAAGTCGCTTCCGAAGACAATTTTTTCTTGTCCCAGGATATTAATTGCGATCCTGTATATTTTTACATCGTAAATAAAAGGAGATGCTGCCGTGTCAAAATATACATTGTTAAAGCTTTCTTTTGCTCTATTTTTAAGAAGGTTGAAAAAGAATATACCGCCGCCCCAGTGGGCTAAAACAATTTTGTTTTCCGGAAACCTTGTTATCAGCCTGTAAATCTGCCCGAAAGTGTTTGGAGTTTTACCTGGATATTGAAGGCCCACAGGCTCATTTGTGTGGATTAAAACAGGAAGGTTTTTATCAAGGCAGATTCCCATGACAGGTTCCAGCCTTTTTAGGAATTTTTCATCAATACCGGATTCATAAAGGGCAAGCTCTCCAACGCCTGAAAGCCCGCTTTCACAGCACCGCATAATTTCCGGTATTGCTTGCCTGCTGAATATATCGATACAGCAGAAACCTGTAAGACGGCCGGGGTGTCTTTGCGTTGATTTGATTATGTAATCATTGTGTTTTTTAAATGTGTCCGAACTTTTCCAAGGGAACCCGAAGATTACAGATCTGTCCACACCCTGTCCGTCCATAGAGTCAACCAGATCGCCGGCTCCTACCAGTTTTGATTCGGGCCTGTCATACAAAAGCTTGAAACCAGGTTCGGACGGAAAATATTTTTTCCTGTTTTCACGCACCTCTTTTGGGAAAATATGTGTATGAAAATCTATAATCATGCCGTTTGTTTTACCTGACATACTTAACATCTAATACCTGTTTTTTTATTGATGCGGAATGTAATGTAAATGATATGCAAAATCGATAATTATAGCAATAAAGCAGGATACAGCCGGCGTTAAAATCCATGCCAGGAGAATATTTTTCAGTGTTTTTTTACTGACCGTGTTTACGCCCTTTACGATGCCGATGCCGATTACGGCTCCGACCACAGCCTGGGATGTTGAAACAGGAACACCGATTAAAGTATAGATATGCACGGTAATGGCCTGACCCAAGGCTACTACAAAAGCCGAGAACGGATCGAGCTTGACCAGTTTTTTGCCGACCGTCTCCATAACCGGCCTGCTGTTTGTCAGGATACCAAGGGCAATGCTGGCCCCACCGACAAGTGTGGCAAAGAATACCGTTATTAGTCCGGCGCCCACAAAAACCGCTGTCACATTAGCTGCGCTATTGGCTCCAAGGGCATAGGCTCCATATGATCCGGCGGCAATCAGTCCAAAGCGAAGCAGCCCGTCCGACCTGAAGACATTCAGGTTAAGTCTGTTATATATTGCCGCCATAGCATAGTAGAGAGGGATGGATATAATTACAGCGCCTGTGGGAGTTCCGACCCAGCATGTTACTACCTTTAAGAGGCCGCTTAAATTGATCTGGTTATTCAGGATTCCGATTCCTATGATTGCTCCGACAACCGCCTGTGATGCTGAAACAGGCAGTCCCAGGACCGTCATTATGGTTACGGTTACAGCCGCCGCTACAGAAGAAATTACGGCCTGATCAAGCCTGATGCTGGTCAGTCCCTTGAGAGTTTCTATACCCGGCCGTCCTCCAACAATCGCTCCTATTACAACAAAAACCGCCGCAATAACAGCTGATGTCCAGAACTTTAGCATTCTGGAAGAAACTGCGGTGCCGAACACATTGGCTGCATCGTTGCTTCCGAGTGACCATCCTAAAAAAACTCCGCCTAAAAGAGAAAACATTTATACACGCCTTTTCATGTTGATAATATTAATCTGCTTGGATACCCGGTCCGCCTGATCTGAAATTTCTCCCATAACCAAGATTAGTTCCTTTAGCTGGAGCTTAACGAATGGATCCAGATCCGAATCAAAGATTTTACTGATAATACGTCGTTCAATATGATCGCAGTGGCTTTCGTTTGTGTCAATAGTGCCGAGGATGGCGCGTATCCCAGTCTTTTGCTTCAAATGAAGGGATAACTGCTTGGATAAAAGATCACAGCATTCAAGACTTATGCGTATGAGGTCCTTGACATCTAAGATGATAAACTCGGGGATGCTTAGTTTTTCAGTTTGCATAACAAACAGAACACGCTCAAAAAGATGCGCAATCAGATCTATCGACTCAACAAGCCGCATTATATCTCCGCGTGAGTCAGGAATCAGCGCTTTGCTGTACATCATATTGTTTATCTCGTCACGGATATCGTCTGCTCTGGACTCGTATTTGTGGGTTTGAGTGATAAGAAAATCAAACTCATCACACTTTTGGTATTCAATGCAGGAATTAATCGCATCTAAAAATTTTTCCTGGGCAAGTTTAAATGTATCCATGTATTCAAAAATTAATGCTTCAACACGATTCGCTTTTTTGAAAATAAAATTAAACATAGCGCCAACCTTGATGAACTCGTAAAAAGTCGAAAAGTTCTCTTTTCCGTCATTCCGGC
>JASEIZ010000174.1 GCA_030017395.1 Desulfobacterales bacterium
AATAGCTTTATCCTGAACCTTTGAACCTTGAACCTCTGAACCCGTGAACGGTTACGGTTTAATAATGAGGATTGCATGAACAGCCGAAAACTTCACGACATTTTTGCATGGCAAAAACTTTTGCGTCATGCAAAAATAATGGATAGCCCTGAAAAGCATTTGAGGAATCTTATAAAAGATAAAGACAGACTTGAAAAATTTTCTCTATGTGGCGCAGACATCTTTTATGATTTTTCACGCCAGAGAGTTGATGAGAAGTGTATGGATCTTTTATTTGAGCTTGCTGAGACAAGGCAGTTAAAACATTGCTTTAAGCGTATGACAGACGGGGAAAAGGTAAATATTACAGAAAACAGGGCGGCTCTTCATACAGCATCAAGGAGCTTTTCGGGCGAGTCGGTTTTTGTGGATAATATAGATGTAATGCCTGAAATAATAAAGGTCAGAGATGATATAAAAGAATTTGCCTCAAAGGTACACGAGAAAAAAATAACAGGATCAACAGGCAAGCCTTTTGAACATGTCGTTGTCATTGGAATAGGCGGATCGTACCTTGGCAGCGAGTTTGTTTCAAATGCTTTGTATGCTTATGCGGATAAAGGGATTGAAATCCATTATCTTTCAAATGTTGATATCAATAATTTCGGAAGAATAGCCTCGTGCATCGATCCTGAAACAACTATCTGGATAGTTATTTCAAAAAGCTATACAACCGCTGAAACTATGGCAAATGCTAATCTTGCCGTAAGCTTCATGAAAGGCAGGGGTCTTGATCCTGCAAAACACTTTGTAACAGTAACAAGTGGTGGTAGCCTTGGAGATTCGAGCAGAGGTTCGATTTTACGCTCTTTTCACATGTTTGATTTCATAGGGGGAAGATACAGCGTTACTTCAGCAGTCGGAGGGGTTCCTCTGAGTCTGGTTTTAGGATATGACAGGTTTGAAAGGTTCTTAAAGGGTGCAGAGGATATGGACAATCACGCAAAATCCGCCCCATTACATAAGAATCTTCCTATTATTGCAGCTATGATAGGCATATGGAACAACAACTTCATGGGATACCAGCACCAGGCTATTATCCCATACGCATCCCCATTGCACAGGCTTGCCCCACATATTCAACAGCTTTATATGGAAAGCAACGGGAAATCCGTGTCTGAGGATGGAGATATTCTTGATGAACCCACAGGGGTTATTCTTTTTGGAGAGCCCGGCACAAATGCGCAGCATTCATTTTTTCAACTTGCGCATCAGGGACGTGCGTTTCCGATCGATTTTATCGGAGCAATCAGGCCGCAATACGAACAGTATGATTGCAAATCAAAAGGGGTTACCAATTATCAGGAGCTCTGGGCGAATTTCATTGCTCAGCCCATGGCCCTTGCAGTCGGCAAGAAAGATAAGGACAGGGCAAAATATTTTTCAGGCAACAGACCTTCTTCAACAATTCTCTTAAATGATTTGTCACCGGAAAGCATTGGCCGCATTTTAGCTTTTTATGAGGCTAAAACGGTTTTTGAGGCATTTGTCTGGGGCATTAATCCGTTTGATCAGTTTGGGGTTGAGCTTGGCAAAACTATGGCGTCCGGCATCAGAAATGAAATTGCAAAGAAAAATGAAAAAAGCAGCCACGGTTTTGAAGGCATAAATCCTATTGCAAAATTTTACCTTGATACCCTGTTTTCAGGAAAACTTAAGGATTGATGATTGTCGGTTGATGATTGTCGATTGAAAAGATAGAGCGACCTGTCTGCCGCATTCGACGTTCGATGTTCGATGTTGGACGTTCATCTTTCAACTTTATCAAGGTCTTAACACCCAACACCTTTCATGAGTAGGCAGCGTAATATATCCTGATGAATTTTTCATGGCTTTTAAATGCGATTTCCGGCAAATCATCAGGATGAAAATATGCTACTGCAGATGCATCATCTCCGGCTTTAAGGATGCCGGAATAGATTTTTACAAGATAGCCGACCATAAACACGGTGTCATATTGGGAGCTGTTGTTTGAAGTGATTCCGAGAAGCATCTCTATCTGACCGGAAAGGCCTGTTTCTTCTTTGAGTTCTCTTAAAGCAGCAAGTTCAGGAGTTTCCCCAAGCTCCATGAATCCGCCGGGGAGGCACCAAACTCCTTTCTTGGGTTCCACGTTCCGTTTAACAAGAAGCACCCTTTCATTTTTATCAATTACAACAAGGCATGAGGCAGGTATCGGATTTTCGTAAATCGGCTGATTGCATTGCTCACAGAAGAGCCGTTTATTGCCATTAATTGTCTTTTCAACAAGCCGACTTCCGCAAAAATGACAAAATATTTTTTTTTGCATGGCTAATCGTCGAAATCTCCGCTTAGTCCCTTGTTGATTGAAATTGCAGCCGCACGTTTGATTATTTTTTCACGGGTCCATTCACCAGGGTTTTCAAATCTGTCTGCTTTAAATCCAGGATCGTATGAATTTGTTGTCAGTATTGCCTCAATGGCAAGCGGAGCCGAATCTTTTGCATTAAATACATTTACAAGCATATTATGGACAAACCTTTCAACCCTGTCGGCCATCCTTTCCCTGATCTTTTTTGGTTGGCCAAGAAGCTTGTTTTCAAACTGAAGGTTAAGTTTTTTGTAGTTTCCTCCCTTAATTCCCTTTGACTCGGCATAGGCTGCCATTTCAGCCCACATTTCTTCTGTTACGCCTTCACCTTTAACTTTGATAAAGTCGCCGTTGTTATCAAGGATCGCGTTTCCATAATCGTTAACCTCGAGTCCCCATGAAATCATCTGAAGAGCGGTGGCTACATTGGCTTTGGTGGTTCTGGTTTTAGCGGCTATGGCTCTTAATCTGTCGGAGTTATTTCCTGAAGTGCCGTGCTGGGCGCCTGAAACTCTATATTTTGACAGGGCGCTGTGAATTTCAGAGGTTAATTCAATCTGTATTCCCTGATCGCTTGCTTCAATTCCGTGGGTTGTTCCATTGTTTAAGGCAATCCAATCCGGAAAAATATCATGCGCATTCAAGCCCTGTATGAGAAACAAGGCTTCATCAACAGTGGAAAGACCTGATTTCCCCTTGATTTCGCCCACTTCGGTTTCAAGGCCGGCCCACCTGGGCACAAAAGGATTCAGCTCAATGTTTGCGAGCAGGTTTTTATCATCCTGCATATGTGATGCATCTATGGCAATAGATGTCATGCCTGCCTCAAACAGTGTGGGAATCTCTATTTTTGCCCCTTTAATATCTTCTTCCTTTTTAATGCCGTAATGATCGGCATGTATGGCAACAGGAATCGTTATGCCCAGTTCGTTGCATATGGCGTCTACCTGCCTCGCAATGTTCCAGTAATTTACAGCGCAATAAGCATTGGCGCCACCTTCGGACCTGGCAATTTCTATTATGATAACGGAATTTGCCCTTTGGGCGGCCTGAAGGGCGCCGCGTATTATAAAATGGCTTCTTCCATTGGCAGCCATTGCTATGGCATTACCCTTTGCAGTCATGGCGTTGTCTATAAACTTTCCGCTGACTATCAATGCTTTTGAATTAGGGAAAAGCCTTGACACATTTGGCGGTCGACCTATCTGAAGAGCCCTTTCAAAATCTCTCGACATAACTAAACCCCCCTTGCTACCTTATTGCGTTACTATCTTGTCTAATATAAAGCACATACTGATAAAGTAGTCAAGCCTCGCTTATAATGGTAATAGTTCTTACTACTATTATTGCTTTTGCGGCTGAACTATTATGATGAAATAGATTTGACAGGTTATGCAATAAAATTGTAAAAAATTACTTGAACCTAAACAGCGCTCGCATTTTCCGCAGCTTGCTGCGGGAAATGCGAGCGGATAATAAGGAGCCGAATATTTTGAAAAGGATAGGACTATTTGTAAAAGCGGATGCAGAAGCATGCAGGAAGGCTGATGAACTTCAAGCCTGGCTGCGGCCAAGAGGCGTGGATGTTGTCAGGGAAACAAGCCCGCGTCCGAGTTGCAAAATTTCAGGCAAAAACAAACCATTTGCTCCGCCCGATCTGTTGTGTGCTTTTGTGCTCGGTGGAGATGGCACCTTTTTGAGAGCAGTTCGCTGGATAGGCGATCAGAACATTCCGATTTTAGGCGCTAAATTCGGCGAACTTGGTTTTCTTGCTGAAATCGCAGAGGAAAACCTCTTTTCCGCTGCCGAATATATTCTAACTGGTAGGTTTAATATAAATCCCAGAATGCGTCTTCAGGTAAAAGTAATTAGAGAGGGCAGGGAACTGGCAGACGAAACAGTATTAAATGATGTAGTCATTACTAAAGGAGCATTTGCAGGGCTTGCAAGTATAAAAACATATATTGATGATCGCTATTTGACTACCTACAGAGCTGACGGTCTTATTATTTCAACACCTACCGGCTCGACAGCCTATTCACTTTCCGCGGGCGGCCCTATTGTTCATCCAGAAGTTCCGGGCATCATAATTACCCCGATTTGTCCTTTTACACTTACCGTTCGTCCTCTTATAGTTCCTGATTCTGTATGCATGAAAATCGGATTTGAAGAAAAGTCACCAGATATTATTGTAAGCTTTGACGGTCAGGCTGGCCTGGAGATAAACAATAATGATACCATCATAATTCAAAAGGGGCTTCACCCTGTAAACATGATAATGATGCCGGATCAGAATTATTTTGATGTGTTGAAAGCCAAGTTAAGGTGGAGCGGCGCGCGTATGTAA
>JASEIZ010000175.1 GCA_030017395.1 Desulfobacterales bacterium
GTTTGCTTCTGTCATGAACTATCCAAACGAGGCTTAAAATATCAAAGGCAAGTTGATATCTCGATTTCAACGTGCCTCTTATTAAAAACGGCATTAAGAGATTTATATTATAATCTTGGTGCCTTAGTGCCTGGTGGCTGAATTATTTAAAAAAGGAGACTACCATGAATTCTGAAATATTCAGAGAATATGATATCCGGGGAATCGCCGGCAAAGACATGACCGAAGATGATGTTGTATTGATCGGGAAAGGGGTCGGCACATTCCTTAAAAAGCGCAGCCGTTCCAATCTCAGCGTGGGCCGCGACTGCAGATTGACTTCGGACATGTATTCAAGAAAAATCATCGAAGGCTTAATATCAACCGGCTGTAATGTGGTCGATATCGGTGTATGCCCGACCCCGGTCTTTTATTTCTCAATCAAACGCCTTGCGTTGGAAGGCGGCGTAATGGTTACCGCCAGCCACAATCCTAAAGAATACAACGGTTTTAAACTTTGCATCGATTTAGATTCAATACATGGAAATGATATCCAGAAAATCCTTGCTATTATTAATGAGCAATCGTTTGTTCAGGGAAAGGGCTTGGTGTTATCTGAAAATATTATTCCGTCATATATGGAGTATATTGAAAAAAATATAAATATATCAAGGCAGATTAGAGTCGGCGTGGATGCCGGTAACGGCACCGCAGGAGTGGTGGCTTTACCGATATTAAAAAATCTCAAATGCGATGTTTATGATATTTTTTGTGACATGGACGGCACCTTCCCAAATCATGAAGCCGATCCAACAGTCGCAAAGAACATGAAAGACATTATTGCTCTTGTAAAGAAAAAAAGCCTCGACCTGGGAATCGGTTATGACGGCGACGGTGACCGCATCGGTGTTGTCGATGAAAAAGGAAACATGATCTTCGGCGATCAGCTTATGATTATTTTTTCCAGGGAAATCCTGTCAAGAAAACCGGGCGCCACATTCATATCAGAAGTAAAGTGCTCAAAGACAATGTATGACGATATTGAAAAACACGGCGGCAAAGCCATTATGTGGAAAACCGGACATTCCCTTATCAAAAAGAAAATGAAAGAAGAAAAGGCTGAATTGGCGGGCGAAATGAGCGGCCACATGTTCTTTGCCGACCGATATTTCGGCTTTGACGATGCAATATATGCCTCCTGCAGACTTATCGAAATACTGGCTGATACCGGAAAGACGATATCGGAGCTTCTGTCCGATGTTCCCAAAACCTATTCAACACATGAGATACGGGTTGAATGCCCTGACCATAAAAAATTCAATGTAGTTAAAAAAGTTACCGAATATTTCCGCGAAAAATACAATGTTATCAATATCGATGGCGTTCGCATACTGTTTGGTGATGGCTGGGGCCTTGTGCGCGCATCAAACACCCAGCCAGCCCTTGTGCTGCGCTTTGAAGCCATGTCTGAAAAAAGGCTTTTGGAAATAAGAGATCTTGTAGAGTCTGTGCTTGCTGATATTGAAAAGATATCGTAATAATTGACCGCCCGCTTCGCTCAAGGCGCAGAGAGCGCAGAGTTTATCTTTATTTTACTTTCCGCTGAGAAGGCGGAAAGCAAAAAGGATCACCCCCTCCGGGGTATTTGAGGGCAACTTGCAATGATAACACAAGGAATAATTGTGTGTTACAGTCAGATTGTTACGCAGCGAAGCTGCTGAGTAGTTTCCCTTTGCCGTCCTCTCAACAGCAAAGGGAAAAACCATCTTACTTTGCGTTCTCAGCGCCTCTGCGGTAAGCTATAATGATTTTATCACATAGGGCTGAACCTTTACAAGATATCTTAATGAACAAGCTGAATAAGAAAATTTTTGGGACTCTGTTCTTTTCAATATTTGCCACAGTTACAGGTGTTGGGATCGTGGTCCCCCTGCTCCCGGTCTATGCCCACAATCTTGGCGCAAGCGGCATATATATCGGTTTAATATTCGGTGTATTTTCCCTTTCAAGAACCTTATTTTTGCCGTATTTCGGCGCGCTTTCAGATAAAAAAGGACGCAAACCGTTTATCGTTGCAGGTCTTTTTTTATATAGCTTCATTTCCTTTGCTTTCCTGCTCGCAGATAATGTCCAATCCCTTATCATAATAAGGTTTTTTCATGGAATCTCATCCGCCATGATGATGCCGGTCATACTGGCCTATGTAGGCGACATAACACCAACAAACAGAGAAGGGCTTACCATGGGCCTTTTTAATATGTCCATGTTCTTAGGCCTGAGTCTCGGGCCTCTTGTAGGCGGAGCAATAAAGGACAGTTTTAGCCTGGATGCCTCATTTATCTGTATGGGGCTTCTCGCATTTACCGGCTTTTTATTATCCGCCTGTTTACTTCCCCCTAAAAGTTCAGAAAAAATTATTCAAAGCAAAGAAAAACCAGCGAACTGGAAACAGCTATTAAAGAATAGAAATATTGTTGGACTTTTTATTTTCAGATTTTCCTATGCAGCATGTATCGGGATTATATGGGGCTTTCTGCCTGTATTTGCAAGCTCGAAGTTTTCGCTTTCCAGTTCATTGATCGGGGTTCTTGTTATGACAGGAGTTTTTGTCAGCGGATCATTGAATCTGCCGATGGGTTACCTTGCAGACAGGTTAAACAAAAAAGCTATGGTTGTAACCGGAGGTTTTATATCGAGCTGCGCCCTTTTTTCATTTGTACTGGCAAACGGTTTTAAATGCCTGTTTTTATCAAATCTCCTTTTTGGACTCGGAGGGGGCATATCAATATCGGCTCTCATGGCGCTGGCTATATTAAAAGGCAATAAAACTAAAGCCATGGGATCGGTTATGGGCATGATGACAATGGCGCACAGCCTTGGGATGGCACTGGGATCGCTTTTTGCAGGCCTGATGATGGATACTTTTGAGCTGCGCTATGCATTTTCTTTTGGGTCCATTATTATGATGTGTGGAGTTGCTCTTTTCTTTATTCTTACATATAAAAAGAAAATCGGAGTTTCTCCAATCATAGCACAGGAAGGCTAATCCTTATTAAAAAGCAAAAGCAGCGATTAGAGTGACCACTAACATAAAACCAAAAACCGGGATCGCCTGCCGGCGCAATGCCCCGGCAGCCAGGGTAGCCACCATTCCTGCCTTGACTATGGTATTAGCGGCCACCGCCATAATAATGCAACGCGCGGCAACAGAATAGTCTATGGTGTCTCCTGCCAATTGGCAAAGTGACAAAGTAATGGCATCTACATCTGTCAGCCCAGCCAAAATACTTGATACATATAAACCAACATCTCCAAAATATTTCTGAGCTGCTGCTGCCACAAACAATACCGCACCAAAAAGCAATCCAAACTTGATTGCAGGCCCAAGTTCAAGGGGATTGACGCCTTTGGTATAATCTGAATCAGCTAAAGCGGGCACAGTTCGCCTGCCGTAACGGAACCAGATATAAGCTATGCCGATCAACCCTGCTGCCAACCCTGCCCCTATCGGCACAGCCACGGCAGGCAGCAGTAACGAGTTCACAGCTCCAACCACTACAAGCACACGGGCAAACATAATCATGGACGCTGTAGCAATAGCTATAGAAAACAGGCCTGCAAGCTGGGGTTCATTTTGGCTGCGGTGCGAAAAACCCAGTGTGACAGCAGTGCTTGATACAAGCCCGCCCACAAGACCGGTCAAACCGATGCCCTGCTTAGGCCCCAGTATGCGTGTTAGCCCATAGCCAACAAAGTTGACGGCAGAAATAAGCACTACCATCAGCCAGATTTTCTGCGGATTTAGCACATCAAAGGGGCCGTAGGTTGTATTTGGCAAAACAGGCAGGATGATAATGAATATTAAAGCAAACTTAAGGGTGGCAAAGACGTCTTCGTCGCTCAGTCTGCCGATCAATGTATGTATCGCACGCTTATAGGAAAGAAAGAAGGTAATGGCTACGGTTACTGCGGTAGCTATTACCACGCAGCCCCAATAAACCAGACCGCCGACCAGAAAGACCAGCATGGCCGCCACCTCGCTGGTCATCCCCTCATCGCCGCGTCTGACGCCGCCCAGATATGCGACTCCAACAAGTACGGTTAATGACAGCAAAACGCCGACAAATACCCACTGCCCGCACATCTCGCCGGCCAGCCCGGCTGTACAGCCCAACAAACTTAAGAGCGTGAAAGTGCGCACTCCGCCAAAACCGATTCCCGGAGTGGATGACTTTACTCGTTCTCGATCCACCCCCACCAGCAAACCAAGCAACAGCGCCACTCCAAATCTTTGCCAAAGAGGCAGCAACCAAGTATCTATCTGAATATCCATTTGCTATCGACAGACATTATTTAACTGTTGGGATTCCCGAACCAGCGGCAGCTTCATAAAAATCTATTTCTATTTCCATTTTGTTGCCATAAGGCTTGGCTTCCAAAGAAATATCAATAACTGCGTTTGAAGGTGTGATTGAGATTTCTTTCTTTGCAAGACCTGATGGCAGATCCATCCTCACCGTTCCTGTCTGCTTAAGGTTCGTTCCAACTTTAATCAGCAAATCAGCCAGCTCGGGTAAAGGCACCTCTGTCTTGTATTTATGCTTACCAAACATTTTTAGTCCTCCCTGTAATAGGGTTTAGAAAAATACTTCATTTTTTAAATGTATCAATGATGACAAGCTCGTAAAAAGTCTCAAAATCGTCATGCCGGACTTGATCCGGCATCCA
>JASEIZ010000176.1 GCA_030017395.1 Desulfobacterales bacterium
TATTTTTTCTCGACGAGAAAAAATACTGCTAACAATATAATAAAATAATGTCAAGATTAAATTAAAGCCGGCCTTCCCTCCGGTTTTTCGGGCGGTTTTTCGGGCATTATCTGATAAGATATATAATTTCTTTTAAAAAGAGTATCATCCTCATTAAGTATCAAGGCATTGGATAGTACATCATCCATGTGTTCTGTTAATATAACTTCTATCTGTTTTAATATAGAGCGGGGTATGTCCTTGATATCTTTTTCATTATCTTTTGGGATAATGACCTTTTTAATACCTCCTCTATGAGCGGCCAGAATTTTTTCCTTTAATCCTCCGATGGAAAGAATCCTGCCACGCAGGGTTATTTCACCGGTCATGGCGATATCACGATATACCGGTTTTCTTATAAGGGCTGACACAATAGATGTGCATATTGAAATACCCGCTGAAGGTCCATCCTTAGGAATGGCTCCTTCTGGAACATGTATATGGATATCGCATTTTTTATAAAACTTGTTGTCAATCATAAGACTGTCAGCGCGTGAACGGATATAACTTACTGCTGCCTGGGCGGATTCTTTCATAACATCGCCTAATTTGCCGGTCATGATCAAATCTCCTTTCCCCGGCATAATCAGGGTCTCAATGCAGAGGAGCTCTCCTCCTACCTGAGTCCAGGCAAGTCCTGTAACAATACCGACCTGATCCTTATCTTCAAGCTGACCATGTTTGAATGGTGGCGGTCCTAAATGTTTTTCAACCGACTTTGTTGTAATATTATGTGTATTGCGATTTTTATTTTTTACAAATTCGCGCGCAATCTTCCGGCAGATAGAAGATATTTCACGCTCGAGATTTCTGACACCTGACTCGCGTGTATATCTCTGCACAATATAAAGGATCGAATTTTTGGAAAATTTAATATCCTTATCTCCAAGCCCATTTATTTTGAACTGTTTTTTGATAAGAAACTCTTTGGCAATATTATATTTTTCATATTCGGTATAACCTGGAAGGCGTATTATTTCCATCCTGTCCTGCAATGGAAGCGGTATGTCCGGCAGAGTATTGGCTGTGGTTATAAAAAGTATGTCTGAAAGATCATAATCCATATCAAGATAATGATCGTTGAAGCTGAAATTTTGCTCAGGATCAAGCACTTCAAGAAGTGCGGCAGAAGGATCACCTCTGAAGTCCATACTCATTTTATCAACTTCATCAAGACAAAAGACTGGATTGTTTACACCGGTCTTTTTTAATGACTGAATTATTTTCCCCGGCATAGCGCCGATATAAGTACGCCTGTGTCCGCGTATTTCAGCCTCATCCCTCACACCGCCAAGGGAAAGGCGTACAAATTTTCTTCCTGTAGCCCTTGCAACAGATTTTGCCAGAGAAGTCTTTCCCACACCTGGTGGCCCGACAAAACATAGTATAGGCCCCCTTATCTTTTTAACCAGCGATTGAACGGCTAAATATTCCAGTATACGCTCCTTGGGTTTTTTCAGCCCGTAATGATCCTCGTTTAAAATTTTTTCGGCCTCTTCAATATCATTGCGCACTTTACTCTGTTCGAACCAAGGGAGGCTGATTATCCATTCAATATAATTTCGAACAACCGTTGCTTCCGCCGACATCGGTGTCATCATCTTTAATTTTCTAAATTCCTGTCTGGCTTTACCCGCAGCCTCTTTAGACATTCTTTTCCGTTTAATCTGCTTTTCAAGTTCCTGCAGCTCATCAACAGCGCCTTCGTCAGCTCCCATCTCCTTTTTAATGGCACGTATCTGTTCATTCAGATAATAGCTTTTCTGGGTCGTTTCCATCTGTTTTTTAACCCGTTTCTTTATCTTTTGATCCATCCTGAAAATATCTATTTCCATCTTTATAAGGCCGAGGAGAAGAGAAAGCCGTTTCGAGGGTGATATTGTTTCAAGCAAACGCTGTTTATCCTTTATTTTAAAAGAAAAATGGGTTGCCACGGTATCGGCCAGCTGTGAAGAGTTTGAAATGGAAGCGGCATTATCCACCAGGTTTTTTGGGATGCTCTTGTTTAGTTTGGCATATTCTTCAAAAACTTGAACAACGGCTCTGTTAAGAGCCACACTCTCAGGAGTTGATATTTCAGGTTCAATGATAGGTTCTATTTCTACAAGGAAAAAGTCTTCATTTTTAACAAAACGAATAATACGGGCTCTGGCTTGCCCCTCAACCAATGCTTTTACCGTGCCATCAGGCAGCCTGAGAAGTTGGAGTACGTCTCCAATGGCGCCTATTGAAGAAATATCTTGCGGGCGAGGATTGTCGATGTCCATCTTTTCCTGAGTGGCAAGAAAAACCTTTTTATCGCGACTCATTGCATCTGAAAGGGCCTGCACAGACTTTGCGCGTCCTACAAATAGAGGCGCAACCATGTGGGGAAAGACCACAATGTCTCTCAGAGGCAACAGAGGGAGAATTAATCCTGACGATACCGGTTTGTCATCTTTGAATATTTTTTGCAAATTAATCATAAATTTTTATGCTCAAGCCCGTTTTTTTGTTTGTTCATACAGAAGAATAGGTTCTTCCTTGTTTAAAATTACATCTTCACCAACGACGCATTCTTTTATGTCTTTGATGGAAGGAATTTTATACATTATGTCCAGCAGACAATTTTCCAGAACAGATCGAAGTCCTCGAGCTCCGGATTTTTGTTTCAAAGCCTCGTTTGCGATGGCTGCAAGAGCGCTATCTGTAAATCTTAGTGTAACACCCTCAATTTCAAAAAGCTTTTTAAACTGCTTGATCAGAGCGTTTGCAGGCTCCAGCAATATTTTAATCAAGGAAGATTCATCCAGTTCATCAAGAGTTGCTATAACAGGCAGGCGCCCGATAAATTCAGGAATCAACCCATACTTGATCAGGTCTTCAGGTTGAATCATCTTTAGGGTTTCACCGATTTTTTTGTCTTTTTGTTTGTTGATGCTGGCGCCAAAGCCCATGGTTTTGGATCCCAAGCGACGCTGAATTATCTTTTCGAGACTGTTAAAAGTTCCTCCGCAAATAAAAAGAATATCAGATGTGTCTACCTTGACAAAATCCTGTTGAGGATGCTTTCTCCCTCCTTTGGGAGGCACACTGGCTGTAGTACCTTCAATGATTTTTAATAATGCCTGCTGCACTCCTTCGCCTGAAACATCCCGTGTAATGGAAGGGTTGTCTGATTTTAGAGCAATCTTGTCGATCTCATCAATATAAACGATACCGCGTTTAGCTCTTTCCACATCATAATCGGCATTTTGCAATAAAGAAAGTATTATGTTTTCAACGTCTTCACCAACATAGCCGGCTTCCGTCAAACTTGTAGCATCAGCTATTGTAAACGGGACATTTAAAAACCTCGCAAGGGTTTGAGCCAGCAAAGTCTTACCACATCCGGTTGGCCCGATAATCAGGATGTTGCTTTTTTGTATTTCAACATCTCCCATAGCAACTGCGGTATCGAGCCTTTTGTAATGGTTATAGACGGCGACAGCGAGGATTTTTTTTGCCTTGTCCTGTTCGATCACGTAATCGTCAAGCAAGGCTTTAATCTCTTTTGGAGTAAAGTTTCGCTCAATATCGGTTCTCTTTTTTTCAGTTTCTTCATTGATTATTTCGCTGCACAATCGTATGCATTCATCGCATATATAGACCGCGGGCCCTGCAATCAGCTTTGTAACCTCAGTCTGTTTTTTACCGCAAAATGAGCAGAAGAGATTATTGTTTATTCCCCCTTTTTTTGCCATTTTATGCCTCCTCTGCCTTTTTTATTTGATCAAAATCATCCCTGTTTGTGATCACGTGATCTATGATTCCATATTCTTTTGCTTCTTGGCCGGACATAAAAAAATCGCGGTCGGTATCAATGCGTATTTGCTCTAAGTTCTTGTTCGTGTGAAGCATCAGTATATTATTTAAGGTTTCTTTCATGCGAAGTATTTCTTTAGCCTGTATAGCTATATCAGATGCCTGCCCCTGGAATCCGCCCATTGGCTGGTGAATCAAAATCCTTGAGTTGGGAAGGGAATATCGTTTTCCCTTTGCGCCTGCGGCGAGTAAAAGTGCACCCATACTGGCAGCCTGGCCAATACATACCGTGGCAATAGCAGGTTTAATATATTGCAGCGTGTCATATACAGCAAGCCCAGCTGTTACGACTCCACCCGGCGAATTAATATAAAAATTTATATCCTTGTCAGGATCTTCAGACTCAAGAAACAGTAGCTGGGCTATTAAAAGATTTGCAATTTCATCGGTCATCGGAGAGCCCAAAAAAATTATTCTATCCTTGAGAAGCCTTGAATAAATATCATATGCTCGTTCCCCTCTGCTGCTCTGTTCTATAACCATTGGTATTAACGGCATGAATATTCTCCTTTCAAAAAACTTAGTTCGCTTCGCTCACAATTGGTCGAGTGGTTGATTAATTAGCCTCATCCTTAGGTTCATCTTTTTCCTGCTCAGCTGTGGTTTCAACATTTTCAATAATGCTATTTTCAATAATAAGCTTAATTGATTTTTTTTCAAGGAGCGTATTTTTAAATAGTTCCAGATTGTCATTGTTCTGTTTATAGAAATTGCTTATTTCTTCAAGCGGTTTGCTAAAAACTTTTGACATCTCCTCGAAGCCGCTATTAATTTCTTCATCAGAAAGG